>DATMSZ010000023.1:0-42759 GCA_035565175.1 Pseudosphingobacterium sp. | reverse complement strand
AATATAATCCGCCGACTGAAATTAGGAGAAGAAGGCGCTTTTAAGTGGTTATATGAACATACTTGGGAGCGATTATATAACCAAGCCTATCGGCGATTAGCAGACGAAGAACAGGTTAAAGAGCTGTTGCAAGAATTGTTTACGGAGATATGGCAGAATAGAAGGCAGCTAAATATTCAAATTTCATTGCAAGGTTATCTTCACCAGGCCTTAAAATATAAAATCTACAATCACTTCAAATCGCAGAAAATTCAAAACAAGTATTTAGAATATCTTAAAGTAAGCATTTCCCATCTTAATAATCAAAATACGCTTGAAGAGGAACTTAGGTTCAATGAATTACAGAGCATTTTACATGAGTGTATCCTAAAATTACCACCACAGGCTCAAAAAGTCTACCTCCTCCGTCAAAATGACGGATTAAGCAACACTGAAATTGCAAATATATTAAATCTCTCCATCAGCACCGTTGAAAAACATATGATAAATGCTGTAAAATTAATCAGAGCATCAATGAAATACCGGTATTTAACAACAATAACCTACATTTTCATTTTTTTTCAAAAAATTTAACCGCATTATAGAGGATTTGCTTCGCAATGTTTACATATAGGTAATTAAAACTTGAATGAGAGAAGGCTTCACCAGCAAAAAAAGAAGGAAAACGGATACTAAACATAGAATTTCCGAAGACCGGTCCTTTAATATTTGGTATAACACATTAGAAGACGATCACGATTACACAACATTGTTAGCTAATAAATCCACCTTTAAGGATGATTTGTGGAAGCTAATACAAAAACATACCGAATCAAAAAAAATGGTCAAGTGGTATGCATGGGCTGCTTCGTTTACGATTTTGATAGTGGCGGCGGTCTTTTTTAAACTTTCATATAAGCAAGTGTTCGTTTTTCAAACAGCTTTTGGAGAGATAAGGACATACAGACTTCCAGATAGTTCAAAAGTACAGCTGAATGGTAATTCACAACTCATATACTACAGATCATCGATGAATGAAGCCCGAAGAGTAAAACTAAAAGGTGAAGCAAGCTTTCATGTGACACACAAGAACAACGAACAACCATTTATTGTAGAACTTTCTGATACAACAGAAGTGAAAGTCTTAGGAACGGTATTTAATGTATTAAATCGCTCATATAAAAGTCAGATTGCCCTAAAAGAAGGAAGCGTCCTATTTAACTATTCGAATCATCATAAAGTCTCAGAAAATATTATGAAACCGGGTGATTTGATAGAGATATCTAAAGATGCCGGATTTATGACCTACAGGCATGAAGAAGAAACAGAAGATTACTTTAGCTGGCAGAAAGGTAAACTAATCCTAAAAAATATTTCTCTTAAGGAACTCATGACTATGTTGAAGGATAGTTACGGTATAAACATAGCTATTCACGAAAACACCCTCTTAGCAAGAACAGCGAGCGGCTCTCTTCCCTTGGCCAAGGATAAGAACCAATTGCTCTCTAATATAATGGATTTATACGAACTAGGGTTGAAACGCAACTTTTCGGGACGTGTAAATAATTATCCCAAAACTGACAGGTAAGGCGGTGGACGTTTAGCCGGGAATCAAGCCATTCTTAGAAAATAGTTCTTATGTGCAAGTCGATTTTGCGCATAGATGGGACAACTATGCGATTAATATTTGAAAACAAAAACAAATTAATAAAAATGCAGGATTTTTTTAAAAACGTGTTTTTTTGTTTAATACTTTTAGCTGAAGTGTCTCTACTTCCCCTTCAAGTAGCAGCAAAGGAACATCACGTTTATGCAGACATTTTAGAGGCACGTCTCATTCCAATGGAAGAGGCCTTAAAAAAGTTAGAAAAGAAATATCAAGTTTCAATTGCTTACTTAAACGATGTTTTGGGCAACAAATTAACCAACGTAAAAAAAATAGATGGAGCACAATCTATAGAAGAAGCACTAACCTTATTGCTTGAAAAAGAGCACTTAAACTTCCGCAAAAAGAATGAAAATTTTTTCATCATTTACGCCGAGAAAACATATCAAAAGAATCCTATGGAAACACTTGCTCAGGAGCGAGTGATATCTGGTAAAGTGACAGATGAACAAGATCAGCCATTACCAGGAGTTAGCGTCTTAGCCTTAAACACCACTTCTAGAACAAGCACCAATGCTGATGGGTTCTATTCCCTTAAAGTTCCTCCTAACACCAATAGTTTACGGTTCAGCTATATAGGATTTAACACAACAGATCTCGAAATAGAGAAGCAGTCGATTATAAATATAAAATTAACTCCCAATTTACAATCGCTGGACGAAGTGGTGGTAACCGCCGCCGGAATCGAACGTAAAGTAAATACACTAGGTTATTCTGTTAGCACTGTAACAAGTGAGCTTTTGGCACAAAAAAATGAACCAGATCCCGTGAGAGCTTTAGCTGGAAAAGTGGCGGGCGTTAATGTGCAAGGTGGCGGTGGTGTAGCTGGAGGCTCTACTAATATTACTATACGGGGAAATTCATCTTTGGGAAACAATAACCAACCTCTTTATGTTGTAGACGGCGTTCCCTTTGATAATTCCACTTTTTCTCCTGTTGATAATGATAGACAGACCCAAGGAGCACAATCGACTGGAAATCGATCTTATGATATAGACCCCAATAATATTCAGAGCATGACCGTACTGAAAGGAGCAGCAGCAGCGGCATTGTATGGTTCAAGAGCCGCCAACGGAGCTATTATTATCACTACCAAATCAGCTAGTCAACGAAGTAGAAAAGGAACTGAAATTTCATTCAACACCTCCTACTCATTGGAAAAAATTGCAGGCCTACCTGATTATCAAAATAAGTATGGGCAGGGAACAAATGGCGACTATCGTAATGGTGTGTATGGCTCGTATGGCTCGGCATACAGTACTCGCGAAACCATTCCACACCCACTGGCACGTTCTACGTTCCCGGCATCACGTTTCCCTGAATTCTATGAAGCCGATGGAAAAACGCCTTTACAAGTACCCTATCGTTCGTATGCAGGAAAGAGTCAGCGTGATTTCTTTCGTAATGGCTATGTCTTGGAAAATGCACTTAATATCAATTCCGGCACAGAGAAGGGTAGTTTTACCATCGGCTTAAGCAATTCCAACAACAATGGAATAGTATCCACAAACAGTATTGAGCGCACTTCCATAAGCGTGGGAGGCAACGCGCGTTTAGACAATGGCTTCTATACACGGGGTAGCATCAATTACGTTAAAACTGGCCAAAAAACGCCGCCAATAGGAGGTAGTGGTTCCATCATGACAACTCTATATTATTTACCCACCAGCTATAATTTAACCGATTACCCCTATGAAGACCCCGTTACCGGTGCAAACGTGTACGATCGGGCAAATATAGACAACCCCTACTGGTCGATAAAACATAGCCCATCTACAAGTGACGTTGACCGCTATTTTGGCAATTTTGTGTTAGGTATTGATATTACCCCTTGGCTAAACATACAAAATACAGCAGGTTTCAATGCTTATACAGATAGAAGAGTGAATGTGCTGGGTAAGGGATCGGGAGAATATGCCCCCGGCGCTATCAATACTGATCAAATTTATCGACAAGAATTAGACAACACTTTTCTTGCTACTTTCACAAAAACATTTAAGGATATCGACATAAAAGCGATCCTAGGAAATAACATTAACCAACGGCTTACCAAAAGATCTGCTTTTTCGGGTGATGCCATCATAGTGGATGGCATCAATGATATCCGCAACACCACTACCATCACATTGGCCCCCTTGCCAAATAACCAAGCTGAAATTAAACAACGTTATTATGCTTTTTTTGCTGATTTAACTTTCGACTATAAAGGTTTCGCATCCTTAAATCTTGTTGGACGCAACGATATTTCGTCTACATTACCGAAAGAGAATAGAAGCTATTTATATGGTGGGATAAATGGATCATTGATATTTTCAGAAGCATTTAATTTGCCTAAAAACATACTAAGTTTCGGATCACTGAGAGCAGGTTACACACAAGTTGGAAATGAGGCTTCTCCTTATCAAACCATTACTGTTTTTAATGCGAATACCAGCTTTGGCGATTTAGGCTCACCCTTTTCAAACGGCAAAAACGCAAATGTCAGCACACAAACACTCTCCAACACCTTAGCCAACGGCCTCTTAAAGCCCGAGTTTATAACCGAGTTTGAAATAGGTACAGAGCTACGCTTTTTGCAAGATCGCATTAGTTTGGATTTTACTTATTATAACAAACGCAGTAGCTCACAGATTTTTGTAGTGAATGCGGCACCGTCATCTGGATATACGCAACGTATCATCAATCTTGGAGAGACTTCCAACAAAGGGATTGAGGTACTTCTTTCTGCCACCCCTGTCCGTTCTAATACAGGCATATCTTGGGAAGTATCAACTAATTTTACCCGCAACCGTAACATGGTGGAAAATATAGGTAGTTATGCACAATTAACATACGGCGGCAATGTGCATATCGCTGGCCAGCCTTATGGTTTAATCTATGGGAGCCGTTACGCTAGAGACGATGAAGGAAATATTTTGGTCAATCCTGTAACAGCTAAACCTATTGTTTCTTCCACCGAAGGAGCTATAGGTAATCCTAATCCAGATTTCATCTGGGCACTAAACAACTCTTTTACGTATAAAGGTTTAACTTTCGGCTTTTTGTTTGACTGGAAACAAGGCGGGCAGATATACTCAAGCAACATTGGCGAAGCATTAGCAAGAGGTGTTACGCGTGACACGGAAGACAGAGAAAGGCTTTTAATTGGGCCGGGTGTATTAGGAGACGTAAACACCTTCCAACCTATATTAGATGCTAATGGAAATAAAATACCGAATAATACCGCTCTTCCCGTAAACGATTATTATTTCTCCAGCGGTTTCGGCCCTAGTGGCCCAAGCGCGGGCGTAATTGACGAAGCTTCTGTTTTTGATGCCACTGTATTTAGATTAAGAGAAATCTCCTTTGGATACAGCATTCCTAAAAAAATATTAGAACGCACGCCTTTCGGAAGCGTTTACCTGTCTTTTAGTGCTCGAAATTTATGGTATAAAGCACCCAATACACCGAAATACATGAATTACGATCCTGAAGTAAGTACAGCATCTGCCAACAACATGGGATATGACAGCTTAGGGGTTCCTACTACTAAACGTTTCGGTTTTAATTTAAGAGTTACATTCTAGTAATGATGAAAGGATTTTATATGAACCGTACCTGTTTAAAATTTCATTTTAACAACCAAAGGAACGTAAACCTTAAACACGGTAAGCTCCATTCAACCGATGGATTAAAAACTTGTAATTTATCAGCGTATATGAAAACAATATTAAAATTTAGATACTTGGTTTTTATTGGAGTGGCCTACCTTTCTTTGTTCGCCTCTTGTCAAAAATTTGTGGACATTAATGAAGACCCCATCAACTCCGTTGTGCCAGAAATCACTCTTCTCTTACCCGCAACGCAATTGTCTATTGTCGGTAACTATGATGATATAAATCGCGGTGCCTCCGCTGTCGCTCAATATCTTGCTGGAGGTTCATTGAATCGATATAATCAAACAGGAAGCACTTTTGAAGATTCGTGGATTGGCTATTATACAGAAGTGTTGCCCGATCTTGAAACCATTATAGCGAATGGCACCAACAATCAGCAGTGGGGGTATGTATCCATTGCAAAATTGGAAAAAGCCTACTTGTATAGTTTGATGGTAGACTTATGGGGAAACATACCATTTTCACAGGTTGGCATTGATCCAAACCCTGTATTCGAAGACGGTGAGGCTATTTATGGAAGCGTGCTCTCGTTGATAGATGAAGCCTTGGCAGACATGGAGAAAGATTTTACCGTAAGTGCTTCCGCAGACCTTTTCTATCAAGGTAATAAACTTAAATGGCAGCGCATGGCTAACTCACTAAAACTGAAGCTATACAATCAAACTCGTTTGGTTAATCCAGAACGTTCGAAAACCGAAATAATGGCCCTTATTGCCGAAAATAATTTTATGCAAAATAATGAAGACGATTTTACCTTTCAATTTGGCACAAACCAAGCGCCTAATGCGCGCCATCCTTTTTATGTAACAGGCTATTCCCCCGGAAGAGATACTTACCAGAGTATGGTAGTGGTAGATAGGTTGAAGGCTCAAGATGACCCTCGCTTACGTTATTATATCTTTAGAATGAGTGCTAACGCAGGTATTGGCAATTCTACCTCTGGCGATGGGTATTATTGCCGCTATCCAGGTGATGGGCTCTCTTCTCCTGCCGACCAAAGTACAAGAGCTATCACGGGGCTTTATCCGTCTGCAGGCCTATATGATAATGGGGTAATCACCACGTTAATGACTAGCAATACATTATTAAATAATGAAGGAGCTGCTGAAGGAACTACAGGCAACTCCTTCTTCCCCCCTCTCTTTGCTAATGGAGATGGTACAGGAGCGGGTGTGCAACCGTTTATTACGTATTCCATGATTAATTTTATTCGCGCTGAGGCGGCTCTTATGCTTCATACCGGAGATGATGCAAAAGTATTTCTATTAAAAGGAGTAGAAGCTCAGCTAATGAGCGTCAATAGCCTGGCGATAGCCAATCAAGCACAAGTCATTCCGCAAGCCACTATTTCGACCTTTTTGGCACGGCTCGGCGAAGAATACGATGCGGCAAGCGAACAAGGTAAAATGGAATTATTGATGATGCAAAAATGGATCGCTCAATATGGCAATGGAGTGGAAAGTTATACCGACTATCGCCGAACAGGGCTTCCCGCACTCGTAGGTCTCGTATCGCCACTCGATTCTTTTCCATTGCGTTTCTTTTATAGTGAAACAGAAATGACCTCTAACGAATCCGTTTTGGATAATCGAGAAACGATACAAAGAAATCAGCAGATTACTCCCGTCTTTTGGGATAGATAGTCATTCTATACAATGGCAAACGCTTTATAAACAAGAAAGTTTTTAATTTTTAAGTGATTAATCATGAATAGTATAAAAATTCAACGCTGGTTTATCTTATTTTTCTTTTTCGCATTCACTGATTGTAAAAAAGTAGATTATGAATGGGAAAATTATGAAATCGCAGCAGCGCCCAAGGTAACATTAAATAAAGAGGTATCAGCTTTACCTACATTTGAATCGGCAAAAGTTTCCTTCTTTAATCTTAAACAACCTGATTTTGCCACAAATCAATATTTTGAGTGGATATTGGATTATTATGACTTTGATGGACACGCTCCGGTTACTTCCATAGAAGTATATATTAGCTTCAATAAAAGAGAATCTCCTCTCCCAGCCTATCCACTTGTACTTTCTTTAGCAGGAGTACATCCCACAGAAAGGCAATTCCCACTACCAAGTGTTGTACGAAATACCGACCAGTTATACGAAACGGTTAGTGAGTTTCCTAAGACTTACCGCTTTACCCCTCAGGAGTTAGCAGATATCACGCACACCGATTTAACATCCATACAGGCAAACGATTACTTTCTTTTTAAATTTATTGTAAACATGGCCAATGGGAAACGCATCGTACAATACAGCGATAACAATTGCGACGAATCACGAGGAGAACCTTGTGATTGCCGCATAGGCGTACGCTTTAAAAATCAATAGTTAATAGGACCTATGAAAATTTCTTCAACAAATAAACAATTTAAAATGACGCGAATTTCTTTATTGATTGGTCTCTTTATTTTGGTGCTATATTACTCACCCATAAATGCTCAACCTGTTATCAGCCCAAAAGAACATTTTGGCTTTGATATAGGCGATAACTATCAATTAGCAAATTATACACAAACAGCTGCTTATTATGAAAAATTGGCACAACAGTCTGATCGTTTAAAATTAATAAATATCGGAAAAACTGAAGAGGGACGTACGCAATATATGTTGCTTATCTCTTCACCAAGCAACCTTCAACAACTCGAGAAATACCAACAAATTTCCAAAAGGTTAGCATTTGCGAAAGAGCTGGACGATACAAGTGCTAAATCACTGGCTAGTGAAGGAAAGGCCGTGGTTTGGATTGACGGAGGTTTACATGCCACCGAAGTGGTGGGGATACATCAACTTATAGAAACAGCATATCAATTACTTAGTCGAGACGATCAAGAAACCATGCGTATACTTGATAACACAATCATAATGATGGTTCACGCTAATCCAGACGGACAAGAATTGGTGTCTAACTGGTATATGATGCGCCAGGACTCCTTGAAGCGCAAAACAGATATCCCTCGTCTTTATCAAAAATATATTGGCCATGATAACAATCGTGATTTCTATATGGCGAATATGAGCGAATCTTGGAATATGAACAAACAGCTCTATTTAGAATGGTTGCCACAAATCATGTACAATCATCACCAGAGCGGCCCTCCGGGGTCGGTGGTAGCCGGTCCGCCATATAGAGATCCTTTTAATTACGTATTCGACCCCTTAATGGTTACCGGAATTGATGCCTTGGGTGCAGCAATGGTTAGTAGACTAAACAAAGAGGATAAACCAGGTTTTACTCGCCTTACCGGCTCCAGTTTCAGCACTTGGTACAATGGTGGGCTACGTACTACTACCCAATACCACAACATGATCGGACTGCTTACCGAAATCATAGGCAGTCCAACCCCTATGGACGTTCCATTAGTACCTGATCGACTAGTGCCTAATGGCGCTACCCCAAATCCAGTAAAACCGCAAAGATGGTTCTTTAAACAATCTATCGATTATTCTGTGTCGCTAAACTACGCTGTTCTTGATTACGCTGCCCGTTATAAAGATGATGTGTTGTTTAACATATATAAAATGGGAAAAAATGCTATTACGAAAGGGAATCAAGACCATTGGACGCTTTATCCAAAGTATATCGACTCTATCAAATCTAACTATAACGACGATATCAAAATCGGAAAAATCAAGGTGCAAGCAAATGACCAGGGATATTATGGCCGACAACCCGCCATTCCTATGTCCTATTATGACGAAATATTCAAAAATCCTGCCTATCGTGATCCAAGAGCGTACATTATTTCCGCGAATCAACCTGACTTCCCTACCGCAGTAAAGTTTATCAATGCATTAATAAAAACGGGCATCGAGATACATCAAGCTACAGCAAATTTCAGTGTCATGGGGAAATCGTATCCCGAAGGCTCTTATGTTGTAAAAACATCCCAAGCATTTCGAGCCCATGTTTTGGATATGTTTGAACCTCAGAATTACCCAAATGATTTTCAATATCCTGGAGGGCCTCCCATCCGCCCATACGATGCTGCTGGTTGGACATTAGCTTATCAAATGGGTATCAAATTTGACCGTATACTGAATCACCTAGATGGTCCTTTCAAACTGTTACCGCTGGGTGAATTACAAAAAGCACCCGTAAAAACTTTTCAGTTAGCGAAAGCAGGTTATCTATTGAGTGCATATGAAAATGACGTCTTCACGGTTGTTAATGACTTGTTACAGGCTAAAATAGACGTATTTAGAATAGCAGATAGCACGCAACAAGTTCCAGCTGGCTCCTTTTATGTATCCGCAGCGGGAACTGATATCTTAAAAAAATCGGCGAATTCCTTGGGAATTACTATAGTCCCTACTAGTACAATACCTAAAAATATGAAAAAGATTCAACCCAGTAGAATTGCCTTATTTGATCAGTATGGTGGTTCAATGCCTTCCGGCTGGGTCAGATGGTTAATGGAACAGTATCACTTTCCTTTTCAAGTTGTCTACCCAAAGGATATTGACAACGGAGATCTACACAAAAATTATGATATGATATTATTTATAAGTAGCGGAATTCCTAAAGCAGATGGTTCTGTCGAAAGATACAGCGCAAGAATGCCTGAAGCAAAAGATATTCCAAGCGAATACCACTCACGATTGGGCGCTATAACGATCGAAAAATCCGTCCCGCGGTTAAAAGCCTTTTTGGTTAATGGCGGAAAGATATTAACCATTGGTAGTAGTACTGATCTAAGTTATCATTTAGGTTTACCCGTAAAAGATGCATTGACATTTATGGACAAAGATGGGAAAGAAAAACCTTTATTAAATACCGATTATTATATTCCCGGAAGCTTGTTACTAATAACTGTAGACAAAAACCAGCCTACCAACTGGGGCATGCATGATCAGGCAACAGTGGTATTCAGTAATAGTCCCGCATTTAAACTAACACCAGCCGCTTATAATGGTTCTGTTAAACCCTTAGCATGGTTCGACAAAAAAGAGGTTCTTCGTAGCGGATGGGCATGGGGTCAGTCTTACCTAAAGGACGCTATTGCGGGTTTTGAAGCTTCAGTAGGAAAAGGTACCTTTTATGCCTTCGGACCAGAAATCACTTTTAGAGCGCAGCCACATGGCACCTTTAAATGGCTATTCAATACGTTGTACACTTATCAACACTAATAGAAATAAAACATGAGAACATCCATATTTTGTTGGCTATTGTTAATCCCCTTCTTAGCAAAGGCACAAACAAGCAGCTTGTTACCAAAAGGATTAAAAAAGGAAATAATACAAGATCTAGAGACACAAACTAATCAATATAATGTTGCAGCAAAACAAATCTGGAATTACGCTGAGGTCGGATATAAAGAGGAAAAAAGTGCCGCCATACTGATAGCGCTTCTAAAGCAGAACGGTTTTAAAATAGAACAAGGTGTTGCTGGTATTCCCACGGCTTTTGTAGCCTCATACGGTCAGGATAAACCTACCATTGCTATATTAGCCGAGTACGATGCTTTGCCTGGATTATCGCAAGATACCCTTCCGACAAAAAAAGTGTTGACAGGTAAAGATGCTGGACATGGCTGCGGGCATAACCTCTTCGGAGTGGCCTCCACAGCTGCAGCTATTGCCATTAAAAAACAGCTAGAAACAGGTCAGTTAAAAGGATCTATTAAACTTTTTGGCTGTCCTGCAGAGGAAGGTGGATCAGGAAAAGTTTACATGGTTAGAGCAGGACTCTTTAATGCTGTTGATGTAGCATTGCATTGGCATCCCGGCGACCAGAATGCTGTTAGACTAGGTAGCAGCTTGGCCAATATAAGTGCTAAATTCAGATTCAGTGGAATTTCTGCTCATGCAGCAGCAGCGCCGGAACGGGGTCGCTCCTCTTTGGATGGCGTAGAAGCGATGGACATGATGGTAAATATGATGCGTGAACATATCCCCTCGAGTACACGGATCCATTATATCATTACAAACGGTGGCAAAGCACCAAATGTAGTACCCGATTTCAGTGAGGTGTACTATTACGTGCGTGATAAGGACCGTGAGGTGGTACGCAGCGTTTTTGATCGGGTTATAAACGCAGCGCAAGGAGCAGCCCTCGGTACAGGCACACAGATGGAATATGAAGTACTTGGTGGGGTGTACAATCTCTTGCCAAATAAGACATTAGCTAAAACGATGTTTCAGAATCTTCAACTAGTTGGAGGAGTTGCTTATACTGCGGCCGACAAATTATTTGCACAACAGTTACAACAGAGTTTAGGCGATAATCTCCCAAAAATAGAGCAAAGCGCTCAGATTACAGAATTTAGTCCATCAATAGACTTAATCGGTTCTGCATCTACTGACGTAGCAGACGTAAGCTGGGCTGTGCCTACTGTTGGTCTTTCTGCAGCAACTTGGGTACCTGGAACGCCGGCTCATAGTTGGCAAGCCGTTGCCGCCAGCGGAATGGATATTGGGTTAAAAGGAATGATGGTAGCTGCCAAAACCATCGCGCTCACTGCGGTCGATCTATATAAAAATAAAACCATCATACAAGAGGCCAAAGCAGAATTCGAAAAGGTAAAAGGTCCGGGCTTTCAATATAAGCCCTTGTTGGGCGATCGTAAACCTGCTTTAAACTATAGGGATTAATAATCTCTGCAAGGGAGACTCACCTGAATGCGGATTGTAAAAAATCAAGTACATTACCTTAATTAGCTCTTTTTTTATTTTCTTGAGTAATATATTAAAAGGTTAAAAAGCTATTTCGATCTTAATCAAGATAGCTTTTTTAAAAACAATTGATTAAATGAACCCAACATGATCAAAGTAATTATTAACACACAGAGCAATAATTATTTGATCATCAAAGGCTCCATCTGACAATTAAACCGCCGAAGGTACCATGAACCGAGTGAAACGAGCTCATGAATGCCTTTGAAAATAAACACTTATGAATAATGCCTTTAGAAGCATGCGATAATGAATAAACAAAAATAAACAGATGAAAAAACTCTTACTCGTCAACCTTCTTGCTTTTACTGTTGGTTTCACTTGGTCACAAGAACTCACCAAATCTATTTTAGTGACAGATATGCTCCAGATCCAGAGAGCCAATCAATTTGAAATCTCCCCCAATAAGGAACTTATACTATTTAATTTACAAAAAATTAAATTAGAAGAGGGAAGTGCAATGAATTACGAATATGACAATCAGCTCTGGATGGCAGACGTTCAGCAGAACTATGCCCTGCGTCAACTTACCTACAGTAAGGAAAAAACAAGTCAGGCCACTTTCAGCCCTGATGGCAAATCCATTCTTTTTGTTCGTCCAAGTAATGGCAAACCACAGCTATTTTTAATGCAGCTGTCTGGCGGAGAACCCCTCCAACTGACCGATTTCAAATATGGCGTAAACAATCCTAAGTGGAGCCCTGATGGAAAGAAAATAATCTTTTCATCCACCATAAAGATAGAAGAGATGGCGCAAGACTCCACACTAGGTCTGCTTAAAGGGCTACCTGAATGGAGCAGTGAAAAACCTGGATTTACAGACAATTCCTATTTAAATGCACCGCTCGGTAAAGCAGACCCAAATGGAAACTTAACAGAAATTAGAGCCTACTTAAACCAGAATGAAAAGGAACATAAGGCAAAGGTCATCAATAAACTACAATTTCAAGGAGAAGCCTCCGCTTCCGGTGAATTACGCTTTAACCATCTTTTTATAATCGATATAGCTGCCAAGGCAAAACCAAGAGCAATCACTTCTGGTTTTAATTCCTATGTTGATCCTTATTTTACAAATAATAATGAAATAGTGGTGAGCGCCAAGTTTGATGATAAGATCTTCCCGGATAGGCTGCTCGAAACGGGCATCTTTAAAATCAATTTAGATAGCAAGCAGGTGACCTTGTTATATGGAACAAAGGGAAAAGCTTTCGAGATAGTCTCAGTTTCACCCTCTGGGAAGTATTTGATCTACGCCGAATCTGAAATTGCCACACCAAATATTCCAAAGTTGAAAGTTATAGATCTACCCACTAGCAAAGAAATATACACTATCAACTTAGATAGAAACACAGACCATTTTAAATGGACAGATAAAGAAGATTTCGTCTATTTCACTATTCAAAGTAATGGAGGAGTACCGCTTTATCGCATGTCGCTAAAAAATGGGCAAGCAGAAAAACTGTCTTCGGAAGAGCAAGGTATTGACGATTTTGTTATCGGCAAAAAATCATTGGTTTATGCAAAAACCAGTGTTTCAAACCCCTGCGAATTGGAGGTAGCAGATGAAAAAATGAAAGGGAACAAAATAATCAGTGCTTTCAATAGCCCGTGGTTAGCCAACAAAAAATTAAGCTTTCCAGAAAAACATACATTCACAAATGAGGACGGTATGGAGATAGAATATTGGGTAATGAAACCATCTAACTACGCCGAAGGCAAAAAATACCCGCTACTGCTGGAAATCCATGGCGGTCCCAGCGCCATGTGGGGGCCAGGCGAAAGCAGCATGTGGCATGAGTATCAATATTTCTGCTCCCAAGGTTACGGTGTCGTATACAGTAATCCAAGGGGTTCTGGAGGATATGGTGAAAAATTCTTACGCGCCAATATGGATAACTGGGGTAATGGCCCCATGAATGATGTGCTAGGCGCACTCGATCGTACTATATCACAAGGCTGGGCAGATACAAGCAGACTGCTTGTTAGTGGCGGTTCCTATGCAGGATATCTTGTGAGTTGGATTATAGGACACGATCAACGCTTTAAGGCTGCTTGCAGCCAACGTGGTGTATATGATCTCAAAACATTTTTTGGAGAAGGAAATGCTTGGCGCCTCGTTCCCAATTATTTCGGAGGGTATCCTTGGGAAGAAAAAACACTGAAAGCAATTGAACGGGAATCACCGATCAATTATGTAGCCAACATCAAAACCCCGTATATCATTTTTCATGGAGAGAATGATTTGCGTACAGGCGTAATTCAGGGAGAAATGCTTTATAAAAGTTTAAAAGTTTTAGGTAGACCCGTAGAATACGTAAGGCATCCCGGTGCCACGCATGAAATCACCCGCAGTGGAGATAACAGACAGCGTATTGATCAAATGCTTCGTACTTACGAGTTTTTTGAGCGCTTTATCAATTAATTTCATTCATAATAAAGAACCATACTAACATGAAGTTTCTAAGTCGAAAATCAACCCTCCTTCTCTTTCTGTTCAGCACTAATGCCTTACAAATCGTGGCGAACCCTTCTTTCCTTGCGTCTGATAGCACAGCGTTAGACGCCTACGTTAAAGAAATAACAAGCTTTGAAAAAAATGCAAAAGTAAAAAAGGCTTTTGAAATTATTTCCGCATTGGAACCTGAAACACGTGCCAATCATATCTTACTTACAGAAATACCTGCTCCACCATTTGGTGAGGGCCCTCGGGGACAACAATTCGCTGCCATGTTAAAGAAAGCGGGGCTTGATTCCGTTTGGATAGATGCGGCAGGGAATGTTATCGCCAAGCGTAAAGGAACGGTGGGAAATCGAACTATCCTAATTGAAGGGCATTTAGACACCGTTTTCCCTGAGGGGACAGATGTCTCCGTAAAAAGCAAGGGCGATACGCTAGCGGCTCCAGGTATCGGAGATGACACACGTGCGCTTGCGGTCTTGCTAACACTATTAAAGTCGATGAACAGTGCAGATATAAGAACCAAGGCAGATGTTCTTTTTGTAGGAACAGTAGGTGAAGAAGGGCAAGGCGACTTAAGAGGGATGAAGCAGCTGTTTGGCGAGGACGGGCTTAAAATTGATACGCATATCGGTTTAGATGGTACGGCAACAGATCGTATTGTAAATGGTGGTGTAGGTTCTCATCGCTACCATATCACCTATAAAAGCGCTGGAGGGCATTCTTATGGAAGTTTTGGAATGGTAAATACACATGTCGCTCTTGGCAAAGCCATCGCCTATTGGAGCAAGGATGCGGAAAACTACATTGCGCAACCGGGTCCGAAAACCACCTACAGTGTCAGTGTTATAGGAGGTGGAACTTCTGTCAATTCCATTCCTTTCGAATCTTGGATGGAAGTGGATATGCGCTCAGAAAGCAACGAAAGATTAAAAAAAGTAGACGCGTATTTGCAAGATGCATTGCAAAAAGCCTTAAAGGAAGTAAACAGCGCTAAAAAATCCGGAAAGGATATGACCTTAGAAGTTAAAATGATGGGCGACAGACCTTCGGGAAGTATAGGTTTATCTGCTCCTCTAGTACAGCGCATGATGGCGGTTATTCAACGAACAGGCCAACAACCGAAACTCGGCGCCAGCTCAACCAACGCCAACATACCTTTGTCGCTTGGCATCCCTTCTATTACGATCGGCAGTGGAGGTATTGCAGGCGGAGCACATTCTTTAGGAGAATGGTTTGTCAACAAAGATGGTTACATAGGCATCCAGAACGCTTTGCTTATTTTGCTTGCTGAAGCGGAAATAGATTAGACGTAAACCTGTACTGATGGGGTGTTTTCAACATAGGAGACCCCCCTTCTCCCACTGTTTAAAAAACGATAGATACTCACCGGTCACGTACCTATTACGTACCCCTAACGTACCTTTCACGTACCTCTTTAACCTACTTCTCACCCTTTTGACTGCTACCTGACTCGTACGTCATATATACCTGTTTAGGTTATTACAGACGAGATAAGCTAGGATAAATTGCCTCGATCAATAAAAAATTTTGGTAGGGGTTTATTGTTAGTATCTTTATCTTATAAATTTCAAAAGGATAAATACCTAGAATAAAACACTGGCAGTACTGAGAATCTCAAAAAATAAAAAAATAAATACAGCTTATGAATACATATGAACGGAAGATTCCTGAAGACCTAGATTGCGGCATTACAGTCTTTATGAAAGTCCTCGGAGCAAAATGGAAGCCCTGCATCATAGCAGCTATAAACCAAGGGCATAAAAGACCAAGTGAAATCCATAGGGAGCTTAAATCTGCTACGCCAAGGGTTATAGACATGCAGCTTAGTGAGCTCGAGGAATTTGGCGTTGTGTATAAGCAGATATTTAATGGCTTTCCTTTAAGAGTTGATTACTACTTAACCGAATTAGGGAAGAGCCTCCTTCCTATAGTAAGTTTGATGGATCAATGGGGCGACACCAATGCCGAACATGTTAAAAATATTGAGACGCTTCGCCAGATCTCCTCAGAAAACCAATCTCTTACAATAAAATAATCTTTAAGACATACCGAATAATTTTTCGGTCACCGAATCTTTTTTCTGTTATTGATATCGTTAGACCTTATTTGGACTTTTGTGTTCAATCTATAATTAATCAATATGGAAAAAGATAAGAGTATTCAACAAAAAGTTACCATTGTAGGGTTAGGACAAATGGGAATTAAGTTGGCTGAACTGTTAAGGGACCAAAGTATCACCGTCACCGTATGGAATAGAAGCATCGCTAAGGCGAACACTATTAAAAATGTGCAGGTTATAGCAAGCCTTAACAGCGCCATTGACCAAAGCGCTATAATTGTTATCTGTGTTTATGATTACAATGCGATTAATGAGATTTTGTCTGGCTCCGAAATTGAAACTGTTCTAAAAGGTAAAACGATCATTAATTTAACGACAGGAAGTCCACAAGAGGCGGAGAACCTTGCTGTGCGGATTACCGGTTATGGTGCGCGTTATCTGGACGGAGCAATACAGGTAGCACCAGACCAAATGGGGATGCCTGACACAACTATACTTATATCGGGAGATCAGCAGGTTTATAACGCGCAAGAAACCTTACTTAAAATTTTCGGAGGCAATATCAAATACCTGGGCTCAGAAGCCTCAGCCGCTTCTGCAATGGATCTAGCCACATTAACATGGTTATATGGTTCTTATATAGGCCTGATGTATGGAGCAGGATTAGCGAAGGGCGCCGGCCTCAACCTAAATGTATACAGCGATATCCTAGCAGAAATTACACCAGGCTTCACCTCCTTTTTCCAGCATCAGCTTCAGGTCATAGAAACAGGTAATTATGCTATTAGCCAAAGTCCTCTATCTATAAGCGTAGCCGCAACGCAACGGATCTGGGATGCTGTAAAAGACGGTGGAATGGATACAAAGTTTCCCGAGAACATGGCCCTGTTGCTGAAGAAGGCAGAAGTATTAGGATACGGAGGGCAAGAATTGGCAGCATTGATAAAAGTAGTTCAAAAAAAAGAAGATGACAATCCACTATTCCCCAAGAAGAGTTAAACATAATATGTGCAACGACACGTCAAAAAAGTATTAGAAAGATATTAGAATAAAAAAAGCATAAAAATCAAAAAGCCCTTTCTTTGCGGAAAGGGCTTTTTGTGGTACCAGCTGGATTCGAACCAGCGACACAAGGATTTTCAGGCATCCTCAATGATAAATATATGGATGAAAAATAGCCTTCTAATGAACTACAAGCCCAAATTTAAATAATAATACTTAAAAATGCAACTGTCGCTGTGCCATAATTGTGGATTTTTTTGAGTGAAGTTTGACAGGTTTTGTTGTTAAACTCACAGCCAATTATTGAAACCATCCTAGTTTTTACGATTAAGAAATCTACCTCCATGCGACCTATACTGATGGAGATAAAAAACATCCCCGGTTGGTTCCACGAGGCTGCCCAACCGGGCAAGCCCAGGATGAGGGCGTACATCCAGGGTGGTCAGTATCTGATCCATGCGTTGTGCATCGCTTGAAGAAGCTAGGGTCTGCTGGGCATGGGCTATCCCGTGGCTTAGATATAGCCGGCAAGCGTCAAATAGGGACTCTTTGATAGAATGCGCATCAATCATAAGTGCCAAAGGTACGTATTACGGGGTACCCAGCGTACGGTTTTATGCCTTGGGCTGCGTATAATGTAGCAAGACCACCCCACTGGGGAATGCCCTGCATTGCTGGAGATCCAGCTTCAGGTAGCGTTGCAGGTCTTGCTGTATCCGTTGCCCCCTGCCGATCATCAGGGGATGCACGAGCAGGTAGTAAGTGTCGATGAGCCGGTTGCGGATCAGGGCGGAGACCAACGAGTAGCCGCCATAGACGATCATGTCCCCTCCGGGCTCGTTTTTCAACTGCTCTATTTCCGTTACGATGTCTCCAGCCACCACGTTCGTGTTGCTCCAGCTCTCGTCCGGTGGCCGGGTGGAAAAGACGGTCTTGGGGATATCCGTCAGCGGTCGTCCAAGCGGGTATTCCTTGTGCCCCGGGTCTTCGGCCACCTTCATCCAGTAGGGGATGAAATCATCCGCCGTTTTGCGGCCCAGCACAATGCGATCTACGTTTTTGAGATTTTCCACAGAAAATACCTCCATTTCATCATCCCAGACAAAGGCTTGTCCGTCTCCGTCGGGAGGTTCGATGCCAAATCCGTCAAGCGTGATCAACATTTGCAGTTTCAATGTTCTCATGTCTTTTAACTTTGATGTACAACAAAGTTAGGGGCATGAGTGCTCCGGCAAGCAGTACAATAATGACATTATTGCAGGGCATTTACGACAGGACGCTACAAGCCTAAAACACATACATAGGTTTTGCTCCGCCCATGCACTTAATGCCTTTTTAAATTGATTCCGTCCGTTTTCGTGAAACCGAAGGAACTCCCGATTTTCCAGTCCGTATCGTAATAGCCGCCTATCTGTTTTGTGATGTCCGGGTTTGTAAATTCGCTCCATACATTGCTTAATGGTGCGTTTTTCCTAATTGTTTTTCGATAACCTTGTGTTTTCCATCAGAACATCCCGTTTTCATTTACCGTGTCAGCAGGGACAGGCTGCCCGAAATCCCAAAGTTCGACGATCTTTTTGTTGTCAAACCGGAAGATATGCATCAGGGCGGCTCCCAAATCGTCAGTTGACTTCCTGACATGGGAATGAACGGCAACCATAGGCCCTTCTTCCAGCACGTGATGGATTTCTGTACGGATATCGGGGCTTTTTTTGGCGTTTTCTTCCATTGCAGTCATCAAGGTCTGCGCGTCTCCCTTGAAAAATACGTTGTGATGTTTGAAGCCGTTCCCGACGTAGCGCTGGAATGCTTCTCTTGACTCTCCTTTGCTCGCAAGTTTAAGAAAATCCTGCGCGATTTCTTTCTTTGTCATAAGCTAATTTTTTTTTTAAAGTTCAATTGCCACGACCGTACACCTGTCGCCTTCGATTACACCTGCTATCGCTCACGTAGTTAAAGTAAGCCAATGAAATTCTTTTCCCAAAAGGGTGAAGTCATACTGTGCCAACGCATCACGGAACTAATCGCTGTTTTTGTTTTGGTAACAGGGATTGGCATCATCAATCTGCAAATCAACGATTTTGAACTCGAAAACTTTATAGAAGGGCCTCCCTTGCTCACAATCTTGCGCCGGGACTTCCAACCAGTCTACCTGCTGCACTGCCATAGCTTTCTGTTTTTGTCCTTAAAGATAATACACCAAAATAAGTTTTTTGTTTGTCTTTGCTTGTGGAGGATTACGATGTCAAAAAGATGATTCGCAGGGTATTGCTTTATCCTAAATCGGATCCAATGTACGGAATCTGTAAGGAATAAAATTGAACTCAGCAAGAGCATTCAGAACTGGAGACATCGGAGAATTTTTGGGTAATTGGTCCCGATTAGAGGAGTGGTTGGGTACACAAGCAAGGAGTCTCGGAAATCAAAGAAGCTTTTCACCTTTGGAAACTTTACGCATTCTTAGCAGGAACTAAGCAAATTAACGAAGGGCTTTTACGGACTATTGATTCTTTGCGGAGATTCAGGAATGAATTGGCGCATCAACCGTTGACTGTTGAAAACAGGGAAATAGCAGAATACAACACTTTTTTGTTCAACTTATTAAATGAATTAGAATTAACAGCAAACCCGAATACGATTTAATTTGACCATTCCTCCTTTTCAGGCGCGAAAACTTCGCTCCATTTTTCGTCCCAGAATCCCATGTCCACATAAAACCCCCTGTTCAGTTTATTGCGCAATGCCCTGGACACACCTGGCTTGCCGCGTTCGACATCCGAAATGGAGCCTTGTTTCATTCCCAATGCAGTAGCTAGCTCGGTCTGGTTCAGATCGAGCAAACTCCTTACAATTTTAAGTTTCTGTTTATCAGTAAGTTGAAAGCTTATTCGGGTATTTTTCTATAATGTATATTTGAATATATACATATCTGCCCACCGCAGATAGATGAGGCATTCTGGGGAAGCTCTTTGACATTCGGGGACGAAGCATTACCCTTTTAAAGAAGGGAATTTTGCGAAAGTGGGATAGCATCAATATTCCGATAGCGCAAAGGCAGGCGTGAGCCCGGGCGGTATGGCCTGACGTGGGTAGTCCCGATGATTATCGGTTACATAATACTCGGTTTCGATGTACTTTTTCTGGTGGTGGAAAACCCTGATCTTAACATGGTAGCTACCATCGGATTTCCTGTGGTGCCGGTGCACCAATGCGCTTACGGTTGCCATAAACCTTTACTTTCTGTGGCGCCGGATTCTGTGACATATTTGTGCCATTCTCTGCGTCGGATTCAACAAAAAACCTGTAGAACCTCTCTAGAAGCATTTTTCAGATTTTCGGGCTTTAGGTAACTTTTACGCGTAAGTGCATAAAAAAAGCCCTTTCTTTGCGGAAAGGGCTTTTTGTGGTACCAGCTGGATTCGAACCAGCGACACAAGGATTTTCAGTCCTTTGCTCTACCAACTGAGCTATGGTACCCTCCATTTTTTGAAGCGATTTTTAAACCGTTTCGTTTGTTTTGGGAATGCAAATGTAGTGTCTTTTTTGAATACACCAAAGTTTTCTTAAAAAAAATAACACTTTTTTTTACGTTCATTATGCATACTACTGATTAACAGATAAAAAAAATTAACAATCATCTAATTTTATACTCATTAGCCAATATGCGGTCCATCATTTAACCGTATCTACACAGTATTAGCAATCACCAGAGGATCTCATCTTAACAAATTTCTTATATTTAACGGATGCTTTTAACGTAAAAAACTAGTAGGTATGCTTATTTTGAAACAGCCAATTTAAATTACTTCTAAATTTTATTATTATGCAAGCATAGTAAATTTATTTACTTAACTTCGTGAAAAAACCATTTACCCACTATGATAAGCCAACTGTTATTCGCTGTCATTTTTACTTTAGCAATTGCACTGTTTACGTTCAACGCTAAGAAAATTATTAGAAACATAAAGCTTGGACGGCCTACAGACCGTAGCGATAACCCTGCCTTGCGTTTTAAAAAAATGCTCAAGGTTGCTTTTGGGCAGAGCAAAATGACCAAACGCCCTACCGCTTTTGTACTTCACCTATTCGTATACCTTGGTTTCGTTATTATTAATATTGAAATGCTCGAAATCATAATAGACGGGTTAGCCGGCACACACAGAGTGTTTGCAGGGCTAGGCGCGTTCTACAATTTCCTTATAGCTTCTTTTGAGTGGCTCGCATTAGGGGTATTAATTGGATGTATTATTTTCCTTATTAGAAGAAATGTCATACATGTCAAACGTTTTTTTGGTATCGAAATGACTAGCTGGCCCAAGACGGATGCAAATTTGATATTGATAACAGAGATTCTGTTGATGACCGCGTTTTTATTCATGAATGCTGCCGACTATAAAGCACAGCTTCAGGTCCAAAACGAAGCGATCATTGGCTCCTTCCCCGTCAGTCGCTGGCTTATTCCTTTACTCCCCACAAATACCGACTCTTTACACGCTATTGAAAGATTTAGTTGGTGGTTTCATATCATCGGAGTATTGGCTTTTCTTAATTATTTACCTTATTCGAAACACTTACATATTATTTTAGCTTTTCCTAACACCTATTTTTCTAACTTAAAACCAAAAGGGCAGTTCACTAATATGGATACGGTCACGCAGGAGGTTAAGGCAATGCTAGACCCTTCTTATACACCTCCAGCGATGGAACAGCCTATGCGTTTTGGCGTAAAAGATGTACCTGATTTAACTTGGAAAAACCTGTTAGATGCTTATACCTGTACCGAATGCGGACGATGCACAGCAGTTTGTCCAGCCAACATAACTGGCAAGTTATTATCGCCTCGAAAAATTATGATGGATACACGTGACCGTATGGTAGAGATTGGTGAACAGATCGACAAAAAGGGTTCTTTCACGGAAGATGGAAAAACATTGTTGGATAATTATATTACAAGGGAAGAAATTTGGGCATGTACAAGTTGTAATGCTTGCGTGGAAGCCTGCCCTGTAAATATTAATCCGTTAGAAATTATTATTGACTTAAGACGCTATGCAATAATGGAAGAATCGCAAGCTCCATCTAGCATTAATGCGATGTTCAACAACATCGAAAACAATAATGCTCCTTGGAAATATGCGCAGGCCGATAGGGCAAACTGGAATAATAGTTAATAGTTATTAATTGTTGGTTACTGGTTGATTGGTAAATATAAGTACCAAGGGGGTTCATCAATATCACGCGCTGAATCCACTGACTTGCCTACTCAACCTTTAAATATTTAACAAAGCAAAAATGAACGAAGAAAATATAGTTAAAGTGCCCACTATGGCCGAAATGATGGCAAAAGGCGAATCGCCTGATATATTATTTTGGGTAGGTTGTGCAGGAAGTTTTGATGAACGTGCGCAACATATAACACGCGATATTTGCAAAATACTCCATCATGTGGGATTAAAATTTGCCATTTTAGGAACGGAGGAAGGATGCACCGGAGATCCCGCTAAACGAGCAGGCAACGAATTTCTATTTCAAATGCAGGCGATGATGAACATAGAAGTCTTAAATGGCTACGAAATAAAAAAAATTGTTACTGCCTGTCCGCATTGTTTTAATACACTTAAAAACGAATATCCTATTTTAGGAGGAAATTATGAAGTAATACACCATAGCCAACTCATACAGCAGCTTATTGATGAAGGCAAACTCCAAGCTCAAGGAGGAGAATCCTTTAAGGGTAAAAAAATAACATTTCATGATCCTTGCTATCTAGGGAGAGGAAACAATGTATATGAGGCCCCCCGGAAAGCGCTTGAGATATTAGACGCGCAATTGGTGGAAATGAAGCGATGTAAAAGCAATGGTTTATGCTGTGGCGCAGGAGGGGCTCAGATGTTTAAAGAGCCTGAAAAAGGAAAAAAAGACGTTAATATCGAAAGAATAGACGAAGCCCTACAACTAAAACCCCAAGTGATCGCCGCCGCATGCCCATTCTGTATGACCATGCTGAAAGACGGCGTAAAGAATTATGACAAGGAAAATGAAATACAGGTGTTAGATATTGCAGAGCTTACCGTACGCGCTAATGGATTAAGATAAAAAACAGGTGCAATAAAACACAAGACGTATGATTTAAATATAAGTCTTACATCTTGTGCTTTGATACTAATATCTTAAAAGCTATTTCAGAATAATTACTTCTACTCTTCTGTTCTTCTGCCGTCCATCTGCCGTACTATTGGTTGCAATCGGTTTGCTCTTTCCATAACCTTTCGTAGAAATATTACCATCATTCAAGCCTAAGCTTACGGCATATGTTTTCACAGAAGCAGCTCGTTTCTCAGACAACCACTGGTTATAATCAGCCTCTCCTGTAGAATCTGTGTGACCATTAATTTGAATAGTTGCGTTAGGGTAATTCTTATTGATATAGGCCACCATATTTTTCATAGTAACCTTAGCCTTTTCAGAAAGGTATGAAGAATTAGTCGCAAACAGTACGTCCGATTCGAAGGTAAGTACAACCCCCTCATCTGTTTTTGAAACGGTTCCTCCTTCAATATGGTCCGCGCCACCTGAAGTCACTACCTCTGCTCCGTCATTTACGATAAGTTTTTTACTCTTACAACTAAACAACAATGTTGATGCACCGAGTGCCAAAATGAAAGTAAACTTATTAATCATCAATCTCATTCGTAAGTTATTTAAATCTTTTTTATTGACTGTAAAATAACTCAAAAGTAGGGTGAAAAGCAAGCAGCAGACAATTTTTTAATACAACAACGTTTCGAACTTGGCGCTGTATATTTCTTTGCAATAAAACACTCCTTTACAATACACAGTAAATGAGGTTAACACTACCACACAAATGTAGCAACTGCTCCTTCGACTAAATCAATAGCGACTTGCTTCTCACCATCTTCAATATTGAAAGTTTGATCGCTATCCGTATTATTCACTACAATAAGAACCTTTTTTCCATGAGGGGTTAGAAACGCAACATTTGGTAATCCTTCAACAAGATTTGACCCGATGCGCTTTGACCCTGTGGGCACAAACTTAGAAGCATGGCCAATGATATAATAGGCAACATTACGGAAGACCTTTCCATCCTGTATCGTGATAGCGCCTAAACAGCTCGTACAGCCACCATCTGGCGTATGCGGATTATAATGTGCATCAGCAGCCAAATTCCATTCCAGCACATTCCTGCTCCAATTGCGTGTTGCTCCTATAATCAATGTGGATACATGCCATTTTAAATCTTCCGGGAAATTACCAGGACCACCCACCCACTGTTCAGTAAAGTAGAGGTGTTTATCGGGATAGGCGTCATGTACCTTTGATAGCGCATCAATCTTCCCTCCATATAAATGGAATGCTGAGCCGTCTACAAATTGCGCCGCTTCTTTATCGGCAAAAATCTCCATTGGGTATTCAGGTTTATCAGCATTATGATCGTAAACAATAATTTTAGTATTTACATTGGCTGCCTTAAAAGCTGGTCCGAGAGCTGTTTTAATAAATTCAGCCTGATCTTTTGCCTCCATATACATACTTGGATTATTTCCGTCGTGCAGTGGCTCATTCTGTGGTGTAATGGCATCAATAATGATACCCTCCGCCTTCATTGCCTGAATGTACTTTACTAAATACTGCGCATAAGCTTTATAATACTCTTTTTTAAGGCTGCCCCCTTTAAACGCTCCATTCGTTTTCATCCAAGTGGGAGCAGTCCAGGGAGAACCGAGAATTTTTATGGACGGATTTACGGCAACAATTTTTTTCAATACAGGGAGTAGGGCTTGTTTCTCAACATCGAGCGAAAATTGTTTCAGGCCGATATCAGTCTTTCCTTTCGGAACCTCATCATACGTAAAAGTTGAAGCGCTTAAGTCGGACGCGCCTATGCTAACACGTAAATAGTTAACACCTATCGCATTTTCGTCCGTACCGAACAACTCATTAATTAAACTATCCTGTTTATTGATCGGTAAAGCTGCAATCAAGTCAGCACTACCACCGGTCAAGGTATAACCAAAGCCATCTATTTCTTGATAAACCTGAGATTCATTAACTTTTATAGCAGGGCCCTCTTGCTTTTCCGTACTAAAATGCAGCACGGCCTCTTGTCTTTTTAAGAGTGCTGTTTTATCCCCTTTGGTAAGGTAATAGCTTATAGCACCTTGATCATCTACTCGCTGCTCATCGTCGGCGCTGGAACGAACATCATTACAAGCAAAAAATGGTAATATAAAAAGTAGGAAAAGATATTGAATATTAAAACGCATCATGTAGTTGTTAAAAAGGCCAACGCAGAAGTTCATTGCTTAAGGCTGGCCTTTCATGTTAATAACCTGGATTTTGTACTAATTGTGGATTTCTATTAATTTCCTGCTGCGGAATGGGCAATAGCAACTTACCCTCTGTCATATTATAATTAACGGGCTGGTTCGTTCTGAGATCAACTTCATTTAAGTTATTCATCACTGTTAAAACTTCGCCATTTCGCTTTAAATCTTCCCATCGTTGTCCTTCCTGACATAGTTCAAGTCTTCTTTCTTTCAAAATAGCTGCTTTTAATGCCTCTTGATCTGTTGCAGCAAATAAGCTTATCTTAGCCCGTTGGCGAATCTGATTCAACGCATCCATTGCTTCAGCTGTTCTACCCAACGCGTTTAGCGCCTCCGCTTTCAAAAGAATGATATCGGCTAGGCGTAAAACATATTGTCTGTTCGTGCTTGCCCAACCGCTAGCACTTTTCCATTTAAAGGCGAATGGAATAGAAGAATTTGCCTTATTGTGCCAAAATTCGTCCAACCAGCTTACGCTTTCGAACAGGATACTGCTATTTTTTCTTATTTCATCCGACTCACTGTCAAATGCGTTAACAAGGTCATGAGACGGTGTCATAAATTTTCTCCAAGTGTCTCCGCTTAATGAAGGGGGAAGCAGCATTTGCGGTCCAAAATTAGCTTCAGCGCCCCCCACGAATTGCACTTCGAGGATAGATTCCGCATTGTTATAATGACTACCATCAAACAAGTCGGCAAAATTACTCAACAAACTATAGCCAGCAGAACTATTAATAACAGCCTCACAATGTTCCAGCACTTTACTATAGTCTCGATCGGCCTTTTGCGCATAGACCTTTGCTAATAAAGCATTTGCTGCACCCTTAGTTGCCCGAGCTTTATTAACGCTACTTTCATCTGAGAATTTATCTGGCAAGATGCCTGATGCCTGTTCTAAATCGGCAATAATCTGTTGATAAACTTCTTGTTCAGTGGCTCTTGGAATCTGGTATTCATTTGGCGAAGAAGCTCCCGTAGTTAATACCAAAGGTACACCGCCAAACATTTTTACTAAATTGAAATAATGTAAAGCCCGTAAAAAATGTGCTTCTCCTAGAATTTCTCCACGCCTACCGCCCTCATCTAAATTAGGGTCTTGGATCGTGGGTACTTTATCTAAAACGGTATTTGCTCTCAAAATTCCGCTATAAAGCTGCGTCCAGTTATTAAAAAGTCTGCTATTAGTGGGAGCAACTTGCAGTTTATCCGCAGCAAAGATTTCAGGATTGTCTCCACCTGCGTAATAATTATCAGATATGATATCGCTGAAAATGATGTTATCCCAAATGTAATATTCTTGTTGTAGTGCATCATAGGCCCCAATTAGCCCTGCTTCCGCCTCTTGGCGTGTACTATAAGCGTTTTCACTCGTCGCCTCAGAAATAGGGTCTATATCTGTAAATTTATTACAGGAAAGCATACTAAACGATATGCTGCCTGCTACTAAAAGTAAGACTATATATTTTGTTCTCATTTGGTTTATTCTTTAAAATGAAACATTTACACCGAAAATGACATTCCTTGTTTGCGGGTAGGTGCCATAATCAATTCCTATAAAAGTATTTTTATTTTGTGTAGGATCATTTACTCCGGTAAATGCGTTAACTTCTGGATCAAAGCCTTTGTAATTGGTAATCGTAAAAAGATTTTCACCTGTAACATACAAACGAATATTACTGATTTTCCATTTACTTAACAGGCTCTCGGGCAAATTATAACTTAAAGTAGCCGATTTAACCCGCATGTAAGAACCGTTTTCTACGAAACGGGTGGAGTTACGGGAATTCGCTATGTTATCTGCCATTGCTTTCGGAACGTCCGTAACCTGACCAGGTGTTGTCCACCTATCTAAAACAGCTACGGTTTGATTCTTAGCGTCTGTCATACCTTCTGATTCCACTCGTGTTCCATTATAAATATCATTACCTTGACTCCCTTGTAAAAAAACACTCAATCCAAAGTTTTTATAAGAGAATGTATTTGTTAGACCATAAATAAAATCGGGATTCGGATCACCTATTATGCGACGATCTCCTGAGGAAGGTGTATTGGTGGAGGTTCCATCATTAGTAAGGTATAAGGCATCCCCGGTTTCTGGATCGACCCCGGTATACACGTAACCATATAACATACCAATAGGTTGTCCAACCGAGGTATAGCTTACTTCGTCGCGATTGGCAATATTTGCACCAAAGATTTCAATCCCCTGTAATGCTGTCACCTTATTTCGGTTGAAGGAAATATTAAAATCGGTTTCCCACTTAAATTCATTTATGAAGTTTCGGGTGTTTAACTGAAATTCAAGTCCTTTATTTTGTAAAGAACCCGCATTCTGCAAGGCAAAATCAAATCCGGTAGACCGAGGTGTCGGCACATTCAATAATAGATCCGTCGTCTTTTTCATATATGCATCCATACTAAAGTTAATACGGGATTTTAAGACACTTACATCTACTCCAATGTTTGTTTGCTTTGTTTCTTCCCACTTCAATTCAGGATTGGCGATGGTAGACGGTCTTGTGCCTGGTAAGATTTCCCCGCCGATCGGATAATTAGCATCACTCGCAACACGACCTATATAAGCAAATTCCCCTACATTATCATTACCAACTATACCCCAGCCCGCGCGGAGCTTTAGGTCATTTAACCAAGACGTGTTACTTAAGAAATTTTCTTGAGATAAACGCCATCCCGCGGAGAACGAGGGGAAGTAACCCCATCTCCAAGATGGTCCAAAATTAGAGCTATTATCTGCTCGGAAGTTTGCCGTCAGCAGGTATTTCCCCTCATAATCGTAATTAACCCTACCAATGATAGAAGCATTAGCCTTTTCTCTTTTGCCTACATTGGCGATTCGAATAATGGATCCGGCATTTGGTGTAGTGATGGAGGTCCCTGAAAAATTAGTTCGTTCAATTTCACTGTTCTCCCACTGCGTTTTTTGTGCAACCATTCCTAATAGCGCATCGAAATTATGCTTTCCGAAACGCTTATTATAGGTTAAGGTATTGTCTGCTATCCAAAAATTCCGTTGATCGGTATTATACCGGCCAATACCTTTTTGGGCGCGGCCATAACTTGTCCGAATAGGATCAAGGAAATAATCGTAAACACCACTACCTGCATCTATACCAAAGTTACTTCTAAATTTCAAACCGGGAAGAAGTGTTAACTCCGCATAAGCGTTTCCAATAACCCGTTGGTTCCTGTATCCACGATCGGAACCATCCGTAAATGCCAATGGGTTTTCCCAATCCTGGAATGGATTGCTCGTAAAAGTACCATTTGCATTGTATATGCCGATGTTCTGCGGTGTAGAAAGAACTCCCATGATAACACCACCTTGATTCACGGCCTGATTATCGGCCACATCTACATCATGATAACGCGTATAGCCAATATTCGTTCCCAACGTCAACCAGTTGTTTACCTTTTGTTCTAAATTAACTTTAAAGTTATAGCGATCGGTCTCTGCACTTCTGATGGCTCCTTTTTGTTGCATCCAACCACCAGAAATATAATAGGTTGTGTTATTGCTCTTCCCTGAAAACGCCAACTGATAATTTTGAGAAGTGCCGTTTTGGAATATTTCATCCTGCCAATTTGTATTGGCCGTATATCGGTCCCAATCGGTATTCCTACCTAATTCCGTCATTAAAGTGCGATATTGATCAGCGTTTAAAACATCTAATCTGCGCCATACAGATGATAATCCTCCATAAGCATTCAGTTCTACACGTGTTTTACCTTCCTTCCCTTTTTTTGTCGTAATGAGTACCACCCCATTTGCTCCCTGCGCACCGTATATTGCAGCGGAAGAAGCGTCCTTCAGGATGGACATGCTTTCGATATCTGCGGGGTTAATAGAACGCGTATCGGCAATAGGCACACCATCCACAACGTATAGTGGGTCACTGCTCGATGTGATAGAACTTGTTCCGCGGATTCTAATATTTAAACCAGCGTTTGGTTTGCCTCCGGGGGAAGATACCTGAACCCCCGCTGCTTTTCCTTGAATAATACTTCCAAACTGTGTGTTTGGCCTTGATTCAAAAGCTTCTTGAGATACAACACCTACCGCTCCCGTTATGTTACCTTTCCTTTGTGTTCCATACCCTACCACAACTACTTCATCCAATTGCTCGCTGGATGCGGCCATGGTCACTTGCACCGATGTCCTACCAGAAATCAACTCCTCTTTTTGCGTATAGCCTATGTAAGAAAACAGCAATACGTCTGTGGTGTTGGCCTGAATTGAAAACTGTCCGTTACCATCGGTGGTGGTACCTGTATTAGTGCCCTTTACCCGAACAGAAACGCCAGGCAAAATATTTCCCGTACCGTCTTTTACCACTCCCTTTATGGTAGTCTGCTGGGCATATCCAACAGTGACGCTTAAGAACAGGGAAATTAATAGTAAAAACTTCCTCAACATGTTTAATTGAAATTGGTTTAATGAATATATTGTTAGCAGCGTATCTTCTTTAGCAGATACTGGAGCAAATATAGAGAGGAAAAAGCGTTAAAAACAAATATATTTCATTACAAAATACTGATAATTAACTACTTACATTTATTTTGATACGCTTTAATACCTAAATAGAAATGAATGGTTGCATCTTGTTTATCAACTAATTAGTTATCCCAAAAGACTATGTGTACAAAACACACTATAATACGGTTCTTTACCGTCCGTTATTTTGTGTTATTTATAAAAGAAAAAAGAACAAATTGGTTAAAAAAGTAATTCACTCCACCCCTGACTGCTTGATTTTTCGAAATCGATCTTTTTATCTTCCATTTGCTGTTTGATCTTTTTACTATAAGACCAACAGGTACTTTGTCGGATTCCTAATATTTCCGATAGTTTATGCGACGATATTTTTCCTTTTGAGGAATACAAAAGATAAATCAGATAGAAACTTTTGTTGATAGGAATACGAACATTCTGTAAGATAGTATGAGCCGTAGGTGATTCTTCGTAACCGCATTGTGAACACCTTCTACTATGGAGCAAATGACCACTATAATAATTTTTAGATGAACACTTTTTACATTGAAATCCACCTTTCCACTTTATTTCCGATAGAAACTTCAGGCAACTTTCCTGATCTGGATAGGTCTTACTAAATTCCTCGAAATTTACGCCGGTCGACAAGACTCTGGCTCTTGTAACCTTTTCTACGTTTTCTTTCAGCACTTCATTATCTTTGTTAAGCAAAGCATTCATCCGGGCAATTTCATCCCGCTGCTCTTGTAGAATCTGGTTCGCATTAGATAAGGCCTTATTTTGTTCGCTTATAATAGAAGATTTTTCAAACAATTGGCTTGTGCGTTCTTTTACCTTCTTCTCTAATTCTTTGTTTATATTATCTTTGAGTTTCTGGTTAATTTTCATCTGCTTAATGGTAAGCTGTTGCGCCTTATCTTTACTAAACTTCAATACTCTTACCCGGTCACCTACAGCTAATGAAAGAAAAGTCATTTCCAATATAAAACAGAAACTCATACTGTAATAAGAGATCACCCCAAAATTTAACCATGTGAACCCCAGCATAATCAAAAATTTCATGGTGTAGCCAACAAATAAAAAACCGTAACCAATCACAAAATAACGAGCAGGCCTATAACCAGACCACCAGCTGTATATACCTGCACTAAAAGCTACCAATAGGGGTACCGCCTCCAAGAATTTATAATTGAATAGGCTCTTATTAAACAGCAAACTATATATTAAGAACAATAATCTAAGAATGATAACAATGCTTACAAAGTTGTGCAATCGGGGTGCTTTCCTCTGCAACAGCAATAAACGTTGCGTAAAAAGAAGGGCTGAGACACTCATAAAGCACAGCACTATACCAAATGCGTATTGATTCCAAATCGACCATTTGGGCCAAAGATAATGATAGGCTATACCATCCGTACACATTTCAAACAAAGCAACACATAGCATATAGCATACGTAATATAAATATGCCCTTTGTTTTACCGCGAAAAACATAACAATGTTATAAAAGGAGAATACCAAGATCATTCCATAAAATATCCCAAAACTGAAATATTCTCCTAATGCATACCCGATAAAGAAATCAACAGATCGTAGCACGATAATAATGTCTGCTAACTGAGAAGACTTTATTCGAAAGTAATAATCTTGTTTGCCTTTGAGATCATTATACAGTGGAACAACAAAATTCTTATGCTTTATGGGGCGGATAGAGAAATCATAATGATCGCCCAACTTTATATGGTCATATTTACCCGCTCCATTGGGTAAATAAGCATCAATTTGATCGATAGTCTGATCAAAAAACTCAAGTACAAATAATTTATTTTTACTATTGGAATGGTCTATGGAAATTTTATACCAATAAAAAGCATTTATAGTTTCGTTTTGTGGAGTGCTTCTCTTATTTATCTTAAACCTTTGTTTGTCGGAATTCTTTAAAACATCGCTCAGTCGCATTCGTCCACCCTCGTCTTTGAGCATTTCTATTTCACTAAATGTGAACATATGCTGTGATAGGCTATCAGTCAAGACAACTTCCTTTTGTGCTTTTGCTTGTATCTGTATACAACAAGTAATTACAAGAAACGAAATCAGGGAACGAAGGCCTTTTAGCATGTACAAAGATACTCTTTGGTAATCAATCGCTCAAAATCCTTCATTAGATGTCATATAACTATTTTTTATTTTCAAGAATAAAATAGTGTTTGTTTCGTTTTATCGAACGATTAATTTTCATCAACATATTCTTCCCGCTAATGCGGGAGGGTGTTTTTCTTTTTTTTCATCATGCAATTTTTCTTTTATAGGCATTCAAGCTTTCCCTTTCAGGGAAGGTTTCTTAACAAAAAAAGAAACAAAAAAGTCAAGGCTACACAGACTTCGCTAAAAATGGTTTCCCCAACTCGTTCCATGAAGCCATTTCGCTACGCTTCACATGTCATAGAACTAATCTCGCGCATTGAAACCATTTTCTCACGCTCATGCTGTGAGGCCGTTCAACCTTACGCTCAGGAGCCTCGTTTTGACGACTAGGTCCGATTCTTTTGTTCGCATAGCCCCTTCGTTCTACTTAAAAACCGCCTCAGTTAGCCGCAATTGCAGGTGGACGCACTATCCCTTAAGCGGCTAGGTGCAGCGGTGAGTTTTTTTGCTCCCTTTTTTTGCGGAAAAAAAAGGGAGGCCTTGTCGTGGCAGCGACGGAAAGGAATGTGCGGTTAGACGAATACAACATTAATAAATTTGCATAAATTAATCGTTCTTTTAATTTATGCAAAAAACCTATGATAGAAACAAAAACCTATTTAAGAAATAGCTGTTATATAAATAACACGATCTATAAAGAAAACTTATAATAAATTGAAGATGAACAAGGATAAGCCCAATATTAGGAAAAATGAAGATATTCCAAATGACCAAGCAAGTAGCGCCTATAGCGAGCGTCTGAAATACAATGAGAAGTCGGATAGCTTTGAATATGATGTTGAGAAGGAAGATCCAGTATATCCAGATGAAGAAGCAGCATATCAACATGATGATCCCTATGATACGGAGGCACCGAATGGGGAAGACGACAATTCGGATTGGGACGAAGCAAATCAATATGTAGGGGATGAATATGACAAGCATAAATCATTGGAGACAGACGCCGAAAGTTTGGGCATGCACATTGATAACGGAAAAATAACCCGATTAAACAAAAAAGACGAGAAGTTAGCTGAAACACCCGAAGATTTGAGAGATGATTTAGACGAAGAAGGCTACCCTAAAAGAGAGCCATAAAAGGCGCTACAGGTAACGAACCCGTGCTTCAAGTATTAATCGAAACCTAGGTTAAAGTCTTGTCTCAGTTTATCTACTAATGGATTTTTAGCTACCATAGCTTGATACTTCTCTTGATTTGTATACGGTTTACGAACGACGTTCGATTCTATTTGTATCGGAATCAAATCGATAGAAAAATTTTTAAGCTTTACCCGAAGCTCATTCAACATATCAATTTTCGAGATAGAAAGCAAATTCTCTTGGATAGCATTTTCCACGATGACTTCCACCTTATAATCATCTCTTAGTTTCGGTGCATTTGCGGTCATTAATGTAAATAAACTGATCTTGCTATCTGCTTTTGCTTTATCTGCGATAGCATGCCAAATACGCAAAAAATCCTCGTAGGAAAAAGCTTGCGTTTCGGAACCCATTATATAATCGGGTTCGGCATCCGCATCATTTTCCTGTTTTTCTTTAAAGACATCATTTAAATTGGGGACGGACGACGATAGCTTAAAATCCTTAAAGCTAGGGATTTTGGGTTTGCCAATCGATGCAGCCGTTTGTTCGACCTCTTTAACAGACTCTTTCGGTGTATCTATCGTTGGTTCAGTTGCCGTTGGCTCAATTGTAGTACCAGTGGCGGGCAAGGCACTTGTTGCAACGGGGGTTATTTCATTTGTTAAAGTATCAGGTTTTTTTTTTACCGGCTCTGGCCGGTTAACAGTTTCTAGCGGAAGTTTACTGAGCTGAATTGCGGTCGAGAGATGGCACATTTTAAGCAGAGCCAATTCTACCTGTAATCGCTGATTTTTACTGGTTCTATAATTGATCTCACACTGATTAGCTATGTTCAAAGCAGAAAGTAACAAGCCTACCTCAGCTTGCTGCGATTGCTGTAGATAACGTTGCTTGATATTTTCACTTACCTCTAATAATTTAAGGGTACTTGCATCTTTTCCAACCAAAAGGTTCCTAAAATGTGAAGCTAAGCCAGCTATAAAATGACTTCCGTCGAAACCGTTCGACAATACTTCATCGAAAACTAAGAGGGTACGAGACGTATCTTCTGCTAGAAGAGCATCCGTTAACTTAAAATAGTAATCATAATCTAAAATGTTCAGGTTATCAATTACCGATTGGTAGTTCACATTCTTATTAGAGAAACTCACAATCTGATCGAACATAGAAAGGGCATCTCTCAACCCACCATCTGCTTTTTGTGCGATTAAATGCAAACCATCCGTATCATACCCCACTCCTTCCTTTGTTGCAATATTAGCTAAATGTCCCGCTATATGTTCAACTTTAATCCTATTAAAATCAAATATCTGACACCTAGATAGAATAGTAGGGAGGATTTTATGTTTTTCGGTAGTTGCTAAAATAAAAATCGCATAGGAAGGAGGTTCCTCTAGCGTCTTTAGAAAAGCATTGAACGCTTGCGTTGAAAGCATATGTACCTCATCAATGATATAAATTTTATATTTACCTGTTTGAGGAGGGATACGCACTTGCTCTATAAGACTCCTAATATCATCTACTGAGTTATTAGAAGCCGCATCCAATTCATGAATACTGAAAGAATTACCATTTTGAAACGACTTACATGAGTCACAAATTCCGCAAGCCTCTGTTTCTGCTGTTAGGCTCTGACAATTTATTGTTTTTGCTAAAATACGGGCACAGGTTGTTTTACCAACGCCCCTAGGTCCACAGAACAAAAAGGCCTGCGCAAGCTGGCTGTTCTTAATGGCATTCTTAAGCGTTCCGGTGATGTGCTGCTGCCCTACCACTGTTTCAAAGGTCGAGGGGCGATATTTACGTGCAGAAACAATAAAATTATCCATCGATGCGAAGGTACACATTTTACCAGAATTTAGCCAATATGATAATTAGCGAATGTGATAATTAGCTAATTGGCTAATTGCCAAATTGGTTAATCTAAAACGGGCTTGCAATTTAGAAAACAAACACCTATCTTTGCGCTCCGCTTTAAGCGAATATAAATTAATAAATTTTTTATAAAAATGCAACAATACGAAACCGTAGTAATTCTTACCCCGTTGTTGTCAGAGGATGTAGCAAAAGAAACAATTGCTAAATTCAAAAACATCCTTACTGAAAACGGAGCCGAAATTATCCAAGAGGATAATTGGGGTTTGAAAAAATTAGCGTACCCTATTGAGAAAAAAACAACAGGGTTCTATCACCTAACAGAATTTAAGGCTCCAGGTGAATTAGTTAGCAAACTGGAACTTGAGTACAAACGTGATGAACGCATAATGCGGTTCTTAACAATTTCTTTAGATAAGCATGCAGTTGCTTATAACGAAAAGAAACGCAGTGGTGCTTTCAATAAAAAACCAGAAACAAAAACTGAGGAGGTAGCAAAATAATGGCAAGAGATCAAATTCAATACGTTACTGCCCCTAAAGTAGAGGATAACCGTAAAAAATATTGCCGTTTCAAAAAGAACGGAATTAAATATATTGATTACAAAGACGCAAATTTCTTGTTGAAATTTGTGAACGATCAAGGTAAGATATTACCTCGCCGCTTAACAGGAACTTCTTTGAAATTCCAACGTAAAGTAGCTCAGGCTGTAAAACGCGCACGCCACATTGGTTTATTACCTTATGTAACTGATTCATTAAAATAATCTGGAGGTAAGAACGACATGGAAATTATTTTAAAACAAGATATCAAAAAACTTGGCGAAAAGGACGATATTGTAACTGTAAAAAATGGTTATGGACGCAATTATCTTATTCCCCAAGGTTTAGCAATTCTAGCTACTCCTTCAGCTAAGAAAGTGCTTGCTGAAAACATTAAACAAGCACAATTTAAACAAGAGAAAATTAAGAAAGATGCTACTGGCCTTGCTGCTAAGTTAGAGTCTATTAAACTAACAATCGGTGCTAAAGCTGGAGAAAGCGGTAAGATTTTCGGTTCGGTTAACACTATTCAAATTGCTGATGCTTTGAAAAGAGAAGGCTTTGAAGTTGATCGCCGTCGTATCACTTTCGATGTAGAACCGAAAGAACTTGGTGAATACACCGCTAACTTAAACTTACATAAAGAAGTTAAGGTACAAATTCCTTTTGTAGTTGTAGCAGAATAATCTTTTTCAAGATCTATAGTGAAAAGCCCTACATACGTAGGGCTTTTCTTTTTTTGTATCATCGTTCCTTGTGTCATATACAATCCATTGATCATCCGGCGAAAATACCTGCATATGATGAATGGTATGTCCATTATCCGCAAAAGTCAATTGTCATTCTATAAATTGCATGGATTTCTTCAATTAGTGGGCATAATTATATCTTTGGTTCTGCTTTTTGGGAAAACATCGACAAACTGTATTTTTCCATCACTCACTTTCACATGAACAGTGGTTTTAAACGGAGCGTGTAGCTTAAACTCCACATTACAGTCCATCGGCCAAGAAGGCAGTATGTAAATTTTGGTTCCGTCTGTTTGTAACAGCATTTCCTGCAATCCTATCATACCCGATCCTCCCCAATTATGATCAGGCGTCCAATCAAATCCAGGCCCCCAAAAGGCCGGAAATCGTCTACCCGAATCTTTAAGCTTCAATCGATTTAATGCGAGCGCTTCTCGGGTTAAACCCAAGCGTGCAGCAAATATATTATCCTGTTTCCAACCTATGTGACTTCTAAATTTCAATAAGTCGGGATCACGCTGATAAGTATTCACTGCCGTATCTAATCCTGGTTTTCCCAAACCATATATGCCCCAAGGAAAAACAGGATAAAGCTGTGGCGCCTCCGTATTATTTATACGTTCCCAATGTTTCGCCGGTGCAAGTAAGGTAAAAGCTCCTAACGTTCTAAAACTTAAAGGAGGCATCCTATTTAATACAGCTTTCCATCGTTCTTTTTGCTCTTCATCGAGGTAAGAGGCTGGAAGAGCCAACAAGCGCGTTAATACTGTCTTCAAGGCAGCAATGGTGGAATTTGCATTATATGTCATTTTATAAGTTTCTGCTGCCGACCCCGGATAAAGCACCAGATGCCCTTCGCTGTCTAAAGCTTTACTACCTCTTTGTTTTGCCAAATACTGATAATGTTCATCAAAAAATTGCAGACAACTTTCAATCATTGGAAGATATACTTTTATATCATCACCATTATACTGATGTTTTTCTAATATCATCATGCAAAACTCTAGCGCCGTATCCCATTCGTATTCTAGCCAGGCATTGTATTCCATCCCTTTATCATATGACGCCGGTCGCTTCCAGCCATATTCAGCAGGATTAGGCAAACCAAAATTCTCTAATTGTTCTGTGAAACAAGCGCCTCCATGCTTCCAATACGTTTCACTTCTCAACTTGGCATTGTTCAGCAATCTTCTGTAAAACTCAAATTGCGGTTTCATCAAATCATAATCGCCACTTCTTAATAAAGGCCAATAAACCAAGCGCTGATTCTGGGCTGTATGAGTGCCCCCTCCCCAATTTCTGAAATCGGGTGTGTACTTCATAGCCGTGTCAACACCCGACGGATCATATGTAAATAAACCCCCGTTAAATTTTGTCGGGTATGTCCCATAAGCGTTACAAGCTAACATATAACGAAAAAGCTGGTAATTTCTTCCCATCTGCCAGTCTATATCGTTAACATCTCTATTTTGTGGTTTAATAAAAATATAACTTCTATCCCAGAATTTTTTCCACCAGGCAGCATGTTGCTCCTCTTCTTCATTATATTCATTTTTACTCTCAGCAATGGTCTTGGCTAAACCCGATCGCCATGTTTCTAGCGATTCGTGTTGACCGGAATGGAGATATATTTTTATTTGGTGCTTTTTTGCTGTACGCTTACTGATCAATTGCCAACCCTTGTATTCTGTATCTTGGTATTTCCCTCGCGTGACATCAATAGTTCTCATGTTTCCGCCTACCATCAAACCACCAAACCTGAGATTGGCTAAGGGATTAGATAATTGAGATTTTACGGCATCTAATCCCTGCTGCTTAACCGCCACGTCAAAAACAGTGCTATCATCATTTTGATGGTAAAAAAGAACCTCATCCTTTCCTTCATAATTCACAATATCTGCTTTGGTCACCACTTCCCCTGGCGGAGCCCATTTGTAAGAGTTAGCATTATTTTCCTTACCTACGGTAATCCGGTCTTTAAATCGCCAATTTTCGTAAGCAGCTCTTATCGAAACTGGCTTCTCAGCCAACACTTCCACATTTACGATCGGACGAAAAACATTCACCCAAATTTTCACTTTTACGTCTGCCTCTTTATTCTTTCCTTCAATGAGCACATAACCTTCTTTCAATTTAAGTTCCTGCTTAAAGGTACCCCCTACAAATGGGTTGGGAGATATATGCAAACGGACTCGGCCTTGCTTCAGCAACGTATTATTTTCGTCAAAAGCACCACTTCGAGCTATATAAAATAGAATATCGTCGTCTTCTACCCAAACGTTTAAACCGATATCTCCACCACCACAAGGCATTGACTCACTCGATTTTTTACTTTGGCTGTTCCAGATCACGTTATAGGAAGACAAATCTACTTCTTGAGCATTAGTACCCAGGCAGAAGAAAATCAAGATTAAAAAAATCAACTTGTCATTCATCGCTTATTGTCAATTCGTCGTTCTTTATTCATTTATTCCTTTTCACCAATCGTCTGTTCTAAAAGAAGCTACAGGTAAACCTTCCGTACTAAATAAATCTCCCACAATAAAGTCTTTAAAAGCATAGCGAACGGCAATGGGAGTTTTAACTAATGGAGATGTCAACACAACGGTGTTTCCGATAATAGCTGCTTGAGCTGGGTAAAAAGCCTTATCTGCACCAGCAATTTCAAAGGTTTTTAGTAGATTACCAAAAGATGTAAGTCCTAACGAGGCATTTTTGAATTTTACGATAGCACTGCCATTTACAATTTCCATGGAGTCATAAGTCGGACAAGCCCAGCCAAAACCTTTCATATGATATGTTTGAGCCAATGCCATGTAGGCTAAACGTTCTCCACCTGCTTTTTTATTGGAAGGATGGATACAATTTTCTTCACCAATATCCATTAGAGACGCCATTTCACTATTCGGTATTTTTGCGAGCGACTTACGTTGTGCATCTCTTAAATAGGCTGAATTGTACTTACCTCCTACCAAGAAGGGAGGAAGCTGAGCATAATTGTAGGGCGCTATCTGTGCGTAGTAGAATGGAAAGTCACCCTGCTGCCAGAGGTCCCTCCAGCGTTTCACCATAGCCGGGAATAATAACTCGTATTGATCGGGTCTTTCATAATTTGATTCGCCTTGATACCATATGCATCCTTTTATAGCATAGCGTACAATAGGATGGATCATGCCGTTGAAAAGTGTCGTAGGTGTTCTGTTCTTTACCGGAATGCTGTCCATAGGAAGTTTAACATCTTTAAAATCGGCCAGTAACTCCCGGTCCATCCATGCTTCTATCGTTGAACCGCCGTAACTGCTATGAACGAGACCTACCGGTACTTCCAATAACGCTTGTAATAAGCTCCCGAAATAATAGGCCGTTGCACTAAAATTAGAGACATTTTCTGGATTTGCCTCTTTCCAAAAAGAGATTTTGCTGTTCTCTTGGGCTTCAATTTGAGAGGATCTTGGCACGGTGTATAATCTCAACTGCCTATTCTTTGAGTGAAGAATAGCTTCATTTGATCCCAATACCGGTTGTCCTCTAAAACCCTTCAACGGCATTTCCATATTAGACTGACCTGAACATAACCAGACTTCCCCGATCAGCACATTTTTTAAGACCAGCGGCTTTCCATCACTTACCACCAGCTCATAGGGGCCTCCGGCTGCAGGTGTTTGCACTTTAATTGTCCATCGTCCTCTTTCATCTGTTTTCGTATCATATCTTTTTTGGTCCCACGAACTCATTACATTAATCTTGGTATTGGGTGCCGCCCAACCCCATATAGGCGCCGAAGTGTGCTGTTGAAGCACCATATTATCAGTAAAAATCGCGCCCATCTTAATTTCGGCAAAAGTGCTGCAACAAACAAACAGGGAAAAAAATATAAAAAGGACTCTTTTCATTTTGTTAACTTTATCGGTTATATTAACACAACTCACAACTACCTCACCGGCATCCAAACAGTCATATCTGTATGCCCTCTATTTCCCCAAGCAAAATAAGGAACTAAGTTAAGCTGTATTTTTCGATGTGCATTCCTTGTTAGCTTTTTGTATAATTTACCTTCCCAATCCTTCGCCGAATCAACTAGTTCGGCCTCTCCTTGTAGACAAAGAATTTTGCTATTTTCAATAGTCTGCATAGACGATGAAAAGTCTATTGCTGAAGGCAGTGCAACATCAAAAATATTTTGTCCTTGAGGCAAATCAATAGATTCCAAGCAATAAACAATAGGGCCCCTTTTCACTGCTACTTGGTTTCTACTTTCCTCCACCAGTGGGTTCGCCTGCATTAGTACTGTTTCCATGGGTAGGATTAAGGCTATATTATCTCCCTTCTTCCAAACGCGGTTAATTTGCGCATACTGTCCTGGAGTCGAGTCAATATTAAGCACCTTCCCGTTTATCTTGATTGTCGCTTTTTCTGCCCAAGCTGGAATCCTCAAAAATAGCGAAAAAGCATGCGTAGGCACCTGGTCCATAATTACCTCAATATTTCCGGCCCAAGGATAATTGGTTTTTTGCTGCAATTTTACTTTCGAGCCATTCGACAAGGTTGTTTGAAGTTCATTACCACTGTATAAATTTATCCATAATCCTTTATCAGAAATGCTATAGATATAATTATTGACCTCCGATAAAGTGCGCACTGTGTTAGGCGGACAGCAATTGGATAAGGCAATATATTCTACTCGATCTTTCGACCACCTTTGCTTAAACGGAAGCTGGTCTGAATAAGCCAAAGGATTCGTATATAAAAAACGTTTGCCGTCTAAACTGATACCCGACAAGACGCTGTTATACAAAGCTAATTCTAATACATCTGCATACTTGGCATCACCGGTCAGCTGTAACATCCTCCAGTTCCAGAGCATATTTCCAATATTAGCACATGTTTCATTATGCGCCGTGAAATTTGGAAGTTGATAATCCCTTCCGTAGGCTTGATGTATTTTCTGCACTTCCGTTGGGTTATAAGAGGTACCATCTGGTGATACACCGTCATAAAGCGAGCCACATCCGCCGGTAATATACATCTTATGTGCTGTTACATCTTGCCACATCTTATAAAGTTGATTTAACAAGGTAGTATCTCCCGTTTCTGCGTACACATCTGCTACTCCTGCATATAGATAATTTGCACGCACAGCATGCCCCATAACCTTTTGTTGCGCTCGAAAAGGAAGCCGATCCTGATTATCATCTGTACCGTCTTCAATGGCGCCTTTTATGTCAATGAGATGCTTCGCTAGCTCCAAATAACGTTTGTCTCCCAGCGTCCGATACATCTCGATTACTCCCATATAATGAGAAGGACATATCGCATTACGCGCTAAAGTTGGTGACGCTGTTTTATAAAATCTATACAAATAATCTGTTGCTTTGACAGCTACTTCCAACAGGTTACGTTTACCTGTTGCTCTATAATGTACGCATGCTGCTGTCATTAAATGCCCAATATTATAGGCTTCAAAACTCAGTCTATCTTCAAATTGATTTTTCTTGCCAGTTTTACGTTGCTCAATCATCGATAGCGTATAGATGTAACCGTCTTCCCGTTGCGATTGGGCAATGGTTTTAATTACTCGATCCATCATCGTATCTAACTTTTTATCTTTAGTTGTTGCATATAAACTTGCCACCGCTTCTAGCATTTTATAGTAATCTCCATCATGAAATGACGGTCCTTTATGTGTTCCAGTATCTAATCCCGCCGCTATTTCAAAATTTTTATATGCGTGACTGATATGTTCGTCATTATAAACCTTCCACAATTGAGGCACCATACTTTGTTTGCACACTTCGAAACGTTCTGCCCAGAAACCTGTTGTCCATTGAACACTATTCATATCAACCGATTTTAATTTAGCGAAAGGACTTTTAGATGTATTTACCAACGAAGCGTCTTGAGCTTTTAAGTTAAAAAC
>DATMSZ010000022.1:0-7443 GCA_035565175.1 Pseudosphingobacterium sp. | reverse complement strand
GCGCCATAATGACAAAAAAAATTCTATCCTTAATATCGTTTCACATGATCTCGTTGGTCCGTTAAGCTTTATTAGAAATATAGCAACAATATTAAGCCGCGAATTAAAAGCATTAAACAACTTTAAATTCGATAAATTCATTTCAATTATTTATAAAACGAGCGAAGAATGTATAGACCTCATAAGGGATTTTTTAAATGTAGAGTTTTTAGAAAGTTCGGAAGTGAGGCTTTTAAAAAAAAGAGTCGACTTGGCAGAGAGAATTTGTAATATTATCGCCCAATATCAGGAAATGCAAGGTGAATTAAAGAAACAATTCCATTTTAAGTCTAATAAAAAATCAATTTATGTAGAGATCGATGATGAGAAATTTATGCAAGTAATCAACAATTTGATTTCTAACGCCCTTAAATTCACGCACGACAATGGCGTTATTAATATTTTGATGAATGAAACCCAAACTGAAGTGCAGATAACGGTAACGGATAACGGTATAGGTATACCTGAGCGGTATCAGAATGTCTTATTCGACAAATTTAGTAAAGCAAGGAGAAGAGGACTAAAGGACGAGCATTCTACCGGCTTGGGAATGTACATCATCAAGACCATTATCGACTGGCATCAGGGCACAATAAGCTTCGAAAGCAAAGAGGGCCAGGGTTCATCCTTTTATATAACACTGCCAAAATGAATAGCAGATAAAAAACGCCTCATATTATCCGACATTTTTTGTCGTCTTCCGTGCCGGGTGATTTCATTAATAACCTAAAAAATCCATTGCTTCTTCAGATGTCCAGTTGGTTGCATTAACCCATTTGGATGCATATTCGCCATCCTTTGTAAATTCTTCCAACACATAGATCTCTTTGCCTTGATAGGTGATTGTGACACCATAGGATAATAGCAAATTTAAGGTTTCCATTGTTTTAATCTTTAAGTTTATAAATACGCTTTAATAGACTGCTGTATAATAAGAAAAGCGTTCTTGTTAGTTAGTTCGCTAAAAATAGAGAGCGACAAAGAAAACAAGAGCCACAAAAAGGCTAAAAGCTATCGTAATAAGACGGAAATGAGGTCGCATTTCTCATATAATCTTTTATGCTCATCCAGTCTTTATTCGGGCTGATTTAATGAATTTCTCTTCGATCTAAAAACGGCGAATTGCAAACAGAGAATTTATAAAGCTATAAACATGTCTTATAGTGATAGAATTATGAACGCTCGGGCTATATTCGCTGGATGGATCTAGTTAATTTTGTTAACGTTAACCACTTTTTCGAATATATTAGCGAATGTAGATTCTGAAAAACAAACAGTGAAAATACATTGTACTTTGGAGGTTGCTATCATACTAAAAGAATGAACCACGCGTTATCGTCTTTGATTATTTGGGAAAGCAGTGATGATTGCTTAGCAAGCAAACTATGTTGATAGCCCACCTACTACACTTGTATCGGAGATCATGATCCTTTAATAATTGGCTATGGAAGTGTTAAAACAATCAGCAATAGACACATTAAAATTTGAGAATAATCATCATTCCGTTTTGGCAAAGGAAAAATGTGAACGCCAAGTAAGATGGAAGCAAAACAAGGCTACGAGCCGTTTAATAAACGAAAAACAGTAATAAGTAATATATGTTAAAAACATTTGCAACGCACCTACGTGCGATTAACCCAGACACGCTAGAATTAACCACATTTGAAGGCCCATATATCCAAGCGGAATCATGGGACGAAGCAGAGCTATATTGTTACACGCATAGCTTCGGCTACTTGGTTGTTAACGGAGAACTGAAAGGAGAATATAAAGAAGATAATTTGGTTAAAATATTAGGAAACGTAGGATTGAATTAATTTCTAGGATATGGAATGGATAAATGTAAATGATAGATTGCCTGAAATTGATAACGATAGTTCTTATATGGGGATAAGTGTTTTAGTCAGCACAAAAAGTAACGAAGTAACTATTGGACCTGCGAAGAAGTAACACATTGGATGCCTTTACCAGACGGGTACCAGACTACAAAAGACCTTTAAGAATGATGACTGACAAGGACATTGAAATAGCGTTGAGATTATACTTGTTAAGTTAAAATAAAGGCAAAAGTAACGGCTTGTTCGCCAATATATTCAATTGTATGTTTTAGCCGCTGAAATTCGAGGCAACCAAGTTCTGTTTCAGCGGCTAAAACGATAGTAGAAGCCACTTTTATCAAAGTTACAGATCTCCACCTACTTTATACCTTTTTACCAAACTTCCACCAAGGCCTTTTTTGATCATCCAAATGATAATACCCATAACTATGCCCATAATACCCATGTGCATTTTCGTTGATATCATTCAGTACTATCGCAATATTTTTCATCTTACTTTGTTCCCTTGCATTTTCCGGTAGGCTTAATAAATCGTGAGGGGTATAGCCAGATCTCACAACATAGAGGGATACATCGCAATAAGCACTTAATAATTGTGCGTCTATTACTGCCATAATAGGAGGGGCGTCAATAATGATATAGTCAAAGCATTCTCGTGCCGCCTTCATCATTTGCTCTACACGCTCACTGAGGATTAATTCAGCTGGATTGGGCGGGATAGGACCACAAGCTCCAAAATAAAGATTTCCCGTATCGCCTACCGGATTGATAAAATCATCCAATGTTAACGATTGATCTACTATATAATTGCTAATTCCCACCTTACTCAATCCGGTATAAATTTTAGAAAGCTTCGGTTTTCTCAAATCAAATTCTAACAGCAGCACCTTTTTCCCTGAGACCGCATAGACATTAGCCAAATTAAGAGATGTAAAAGATTTTCCTTCTCCGGGCATTCCTGAAGTTACTAAAATAACTTTATCCTCTCCTTTTGGCATCATAAATTTCAAATTCGAGCGAAGAGCGCGGAACTGCTCGGCCAATGCGATACGTGAAGACTTAAACTCAATTAAGTCAGTTCCCGTATTGTTATGCATCAACTCAGCTATTACAGGAATCATTGTGCGTTTTTCAATATCCTTGCGATTAAGCACTTTATTATTTAATAAGTCTTCTATATAGATTTTTCCAATTGGCATGGCAAATGCAAAAAGAAGAGCAGCAAACAGAATAATCCTCCTATTTGGCTTAAAAGGAGCGCTGACAGCCTTAGGTGGATCTATAATACGAATGCCGGCAATATTGGAAGTATTAGCTACCGCTGTTTCTTCTCGTTTTTGTAATAAAAAAAGATAAAGCTCCTGCTTCAATTGCTGCTGCCTTGACAAATCCAAGAATGTTCGTTGTTGTGCTGGCACTTGTCTTATATTCCCTTGCAATCTACCCGAGTTTTTTTCTATTTCTTTTTTACTTACGGATAAATTATTACGACTATTTTTAAGGTACTCTAATATATTTTCTGTAATAGATGCTATGCGTTGATCTGTATTAATTACATATGGGTTATCACTAGTATAAGATAACAATAAGCGCTCTCTTTCCAAGTTTAAGTTATTATAAGAATTCATGAGTGTTGAAAAAGAAGGATCGTCGGTTAATACACTACCGGCAACAAGTCTATTATTCCCCTCCTTCTTCAATAAATCTTCTACGCCGTTAATAACCTCGATTTTTCCTTCAATTTCAGCTAACTGTTTGATATATTCAGTCGAGCTCTGGAACAACAGCTTCGACTGCTCTGCAATATTAGCAAGCCCCTTATCCTGCATAAATGCCTGTATATTACCTTCGATACCATTGAGCTCCGAATTTACCAGCAAAATTCGTTCATCAATAAAGGCGACCGTGCTATCTGCGATTCTACTCTTATCTCTTCTATTTTGCTCTATATATTCATTTATAAATCCTGTGAGAATTCGTTCGCCCTTTCCGGTTAAAGGATAATCCAATTGAATATCTATTGTGGAGGCGAGCTTATTAGTAACATCAATTGTTAATAAGCTTTTTAAGCTACTAACTCGGGAGTCAATAGAGCTAATCATCAATTTATACTTTTGTGTTTTTGATTCTTCCAGTTTATTTTTAAAAACAAAAACGCCAAATTTCGGCAATGAGATCACTTTATCAAATTTTAGATCTAACTGACGTTGCTCTTTAGTACTACGATCCTCATAACTCAGACTGAAATTTTCACGATTTTTAACTTCAACCCGGAATTCCGTTTTCATAATAGTGTCTTCAAGTTGCTGGATTTCAATTTCAAAGGGATCTTCATCCATCTCCACATCCCTTAGATCCCCTAGTCTATACCAAATAAAATTCAATTGCTTACTTCTAACTAAGCGATCCATTAAATACCTGGTTTTAAGCACTTCCACTTCGTTATCAACAGAGCTTCCGCCCCCAATTAAAGTACCGAAATCCATTGCGGCCACAGAGGATGCACCTCCATTTCCTTTTTTTTGATCTTCTATAAGTAGCTTTGCGTTAATATGGTATTGAGGCGTTGCATATCTTAGATATATCAATGCAACTCCAATGCAAACAATAAAACAGGCAACGAAAGTATACCAACTTCTTAGCAATCGCCTTAGATAGTTTCGAAAATCCATTATATTATCGGTTTTAAGCGGCTGAGTATTTTCCATGAATCAAATCTTAAAAAAATCGGACAACTATGATGGTTACTAAAGAGGCTACTGACGTGATGATTGCAAGTAACCTGGTTTTTGCGGAGTCCGTAGATGCAATCTTAGATTTTGCAGGCTCCACATAAACAATATCATTTTGCTTTAAATAATAATAGGGTGAATCAAACAACTGAGAATTATTTAAATTAAATCTCACCATTTTCTTACCTTTATCTGTTTCTCGGATTAGCAGCACATTGTCTCGCTTACCATATATCGTAAGATCGCCCGCCATACCGATTATATCGAGAATACTTACTTTTTCATTGGGAACAGTATATGTTGCAGGATGGTTAACCTCTCCAATAACAGTAACTTTAAAGTTAGCAAACCGTACTTGGACATTAGGATTAACAAAATGTTTAGATGCCTTTTCCTTGATAACTTTACGAGCTTCATAAGTAGTTAATCCCATTAATTTGACAGCACCAATAATGGGAAGTTCAACTTCTCCATTCTTGTCGACCAAAAAGCCTGAAATCTGTTGTCCTCCAGCTGCTATTCCTTTAATGCCTTCTTGATTTACCGACGCAGAGGCCCCAGGGTCCACTGTTTGAATGATAATACTCAAAATGTCATCAGATTGTATTTTTGGTTCTGCAAAAGCAGATTGTGACACTGTGGTATCAGTAGAATCAGGAAGATTTTGGAAATATGGAATCTTTTTGGCCGTATCGCACCCTACTAGGCCAATACAGATAACAGTTATTAAAACAACAACTGGGAATAACTTATTCATGTTTTTATATTTATTATGTTATATGTGTCAGCTCTAAAGGCAAATATACTCATTCCGCTCACCTTCAAACCATTACAACTAGATAAACATCTGATTCTGTACTCGTTGTGATAGAAATTTTCACATTTATAAAAAAATTGCGCAGCTTTGCTCACGTTGCAAAATCAGATAAAAATCTAAGTACGGTTGTGAGTGCAATTATTTCGATAATTGCTTTCCACCAAACTTCTTTTAATTAAAAATATTGGAAATTGAATTTTGAAACATTTCAATTTGAAAACACTTCAAATAACGTTCTCTTGCTTTTATTCCCATAATTGTTCGTTTATTGAGATCTGACACCAAAGATTCAAGGGATTCCCTGAATGCTTTCACATCGTTTCTATCAATTAAGATACCCGAAACCCCGCTTTCAATAGACTGAACGGCACCGCCCCCATTCGTTGCGATGATTGCTTTACCAGCGCTTAATCCTTCCAATATTGTTGTGGGAAAGGGATCGGCCATTAACGATGGGGCTACCAAAATATCCGTCATATTTAACTGTTCTCGCACATCTTCAATGAAGGGTATATAGATGAAATTTAGCTTATACCGATGACTTCTTATATCATTTTCCAATTTATCAATTAAATGTTCCTTCCCCGGAGCTGGTCCGCCGATAATTTTAAACACACAACTTTTTGCTATACTTTCGGGCAAAGTTGCAATCGTCTCCAGGAAATACCAGATTCCTTTGGCTTCTGTAATGCGACCGATCAAGGTTATTACCGTCTGGGTCTTATTTTGCTGAACAGGCATGTACTGGTCGGCTATGCCGTTGAAAATCACTTTTACCTTTGACTCACTCTTCCCTCTTTTGTCAAAAAGACAAATATTGTCTCTAACAGGTTGAGAAACACAAATCACTTCATCCGCCCATTTTAATGAATATTTATTGATAATGGCAGTAATTTTTTTTGGTTTTTCAAGTATTTCATGGACATGTAAAACTGTTCTTTTTCCTATTTGATGAAAAATCCTTAGCAAAAAAAATCCAGCTAATGTATTTACATAGCAAATATCAATCTTTTCTGATTTTACAATCTTTTTCAAAAAAGAACGGCCCTTTTTGTAGTTCTGCGCAGTGGCAACTAATCCTGAAATAGTATTCATACGCCTTGCAACAATTGGCATGTTTGGCATAACAACTATTTTTACATCAATTTTCTTCTCCTTTATAAGCCCCATTAAGGGACCTTCTTCGGGTAAAACTAGTGTCACTTTATTTTTCTTTACTAAAGCCTCCATAACAATCACGAGTATTCTGCTTGAACCATAAAGATCTGAACTACAATTGGTAATTAATATATTCATTTGATAAATTAAAATTTTAATTATTACGACTGTTTTGTTCCCTTCTGGTACGTATAACCTTTGCTGGCACTCCGCCAACGATCGAGTAGGGAGGAACATCCTTGGTAACAACACTCCCAGCGGAAACAACGCTTCCTTTGCCGATAGTAACTCCAGCCAAAACAACACTATTTGACGCAATCCAACAATCATCTTCTATTTTAACAAATTCTCGTGTTACGCCTTGTTCCTTCATCGGTGAATCGAGTTCCGAAAAGTTATGGTTTTCTGCATATATGCTAACCCTAGGCGAGATCATTACATTATCCCCTATTTCTATATATCCGGAGCAACCGATATATGCATAACTACCAATATTGGAATTATTTCCTATTTTTAGCCCTTCGCCAATTTCTCCTCCTCCATAAAAATTTGTGGGTTTAAAAGGCATATCGCCCTATAGAAACACGATCACCTATTACAATGCCGCGTTTTGACAAACAATTGATCTCGCAATAATCATCCGCAATAAATTCGTTTCCCACTGATAAGTATCTTGATTGTCTGATCACGGTATTCTTTCCTACCAGTAGCATCCACCCTTTCGACCTTTTAAAAAAAAGACGATAATATGTTCCTCTTAAGAGCGAAAGCATTATTCTAATTAAGGAAAACAACATACTGGATTTATCCCAGTCTTGGAATCTTTTTTGACTCTTCATACTTATTTTTATATATATAC
>DATMSZ010000021.1:0-12055 GCA_035565175.1 Pseudosphingobacterium sp. | reverse complement strand
GTCTAGTCAACTAAAAGAATTTAAAACAACACTTGTTTGCGGTGTATTAGCAACAGTTCCCAGCAAGCTAATTAAAATAAAGGAAAGAGCCTTTATTTTTTCATCGAATACAGGTAGTATTAAAGCGCAGAACTTGAAAACAGGTTCGCTGAGCATTCTTGGCAAGGGTTATAAAAAAGTGTCGGGTATGGCACTAGCGGATAATGGGAAAACATTGTTCATTGCAGACAATGACACTACTAATGATATCGCTACAATCTATCAAGTATCGCTACCGAACGCTAATAAATCTGCCGCTAAAAAGATATGGAGTCAACCCGGACAAATTATGCAACTTGCCGTGGATGATAAAATGCTATACTTTGTAGATCAACAGGAAAATAGCCTCTCCGTTTTCAATTTTGTTAAAAAGAAGGCGAAGATTATTACGAGTGCTTTAAATAAACCTGTAGGACTTTTACTTGATGGAAAGGGCAAAGCTTACATAAGTGAATATAAAACAGGCACCATTCAGGAAGTAGCTTTAAGCACAGGAATTAATAGTTTGATATTAGGAGGATTAAAAAAACCTGCCTACCTATCTTGGGCAGATGCTGCAAAGGAGGAAATTCTTTTTACGGAAGCTTCTACGACAGATACTGTTAAAAGCTATCACCTTTTAAATAATCAAACTGCTGTTGTGGTGGCAGATAAATTGGGTAGTTCGGTTGTCGGAGCCGTTAAATATGGCAATATAATTATTATCAATGCTATAAAACGTTTGTTGTGGTATGATTTTAATCCATATCCTGTTCTGATAAAGATTAATAACAAAATACCTTTTATAGGTACGTTTGAACGATTAACCTTTCATTTCGGCACTTCTGGGTTACAATTAGACGATCTAGTTTATGCATTTAGTAATGGAGAGGGATCGGGGCGGATTTCGCTCTCAAGAGATAACGAATCTGCACCGAATGAAGTGATGCTGCTTGTTGGATACATGGTCGGTAATCACAAACTTGAAGTTCTCAAAAAAGGAACAGCAGATGTAATAGGAGTTCTGGAGTATGAAATAACCGATGTATGGACAGATAATAATGCTAGTCCCTCACATTGGTTGACAGGTGAACTGTCGCATTTTAATACGGGTTATACGTGGGGCGGAGGGCCGACTACCCCACAGAATATCGATGTGCTACCGCAATCAGGAACACGTAATGTTTGTATTTTAATGGTTGACACGAATTCGGCCAGATATCCAGGAGGCGCCGCCCTTACTACCATTCAGGATCAATGGGTTAACGGAACGGTTGGCACCGTTCCAGATGCAGATGGTAAGGTAAGAAGTGCAAGGGCCTATTTCCAGGAAGTATCACAGAATACATTTACATTAAACCTTGTTGCCGGACAAGCGCCGGTTGTGAATTTGCCGAATGCTTGGGGAGACTATTTTAGCGCTATGGCATCCCCATGGCCAAGTAATTCGTTTAGACCCGTAGATGCTTCTGCTTTTGCACAGGCTTGTATTGCTGCCGCTGCGACACTGACAGACGGTGCAGGTAATGCCTTAATTAATTTTCAACAGGTGCAATCACTCATCTTGGTAGTTCGTTCCCAAGGTACAGCAGCAACGGATAATTTCTTTTGGCCACAGGCCTGGGGTGGTGCATTTACAGTTCCTGGAGGTTCTGCATCAATGAGCGTACTGGGGATGCCGGATGATTGGTCAACCGTACGTGATTCGCGCACGATCGTTGAAACCCTGTCACATGAGATAGGTCATAATCTAGGGTTGCCGGATTTATATACCAGTGGTAACACCTTCTACTCTGCTGCGGTTGCTGCGCGGGATGTAACAAGCTTTGATCTTATGAGTAGCGAACAATTATTGCCTCATTTGTCTATCGGCAATAAAATGCAATTAGGGTGGGTAAGACCTGAGTGGGTATTACCACTCGATTTTTCTCGTTCCACCATCCCACTGGATATAATGATAAATATTCATGCCTCGGAATTAGGTGCTCCCCCAGCGGGTAGGGTGTCTGCAGTAGAAATAAGAATTGCTGATGGCTGGAACTACTATTTCGAATACAGGGCCGGTCAGCTTGTTCAAATTGGTGATCAACAATTTCAGGTGCCCTCCGGAGACGACACAGGTACTAATGTGGTGCTGGGAACTGATATGATATCTTCCACATTTACCTTCCCTATAGCTCGCCCACAAATCATGAGGTTGCCGCGCGATGCAGAAAACGAAAATTCGTTTTTTGATGCAGGTGAAGATTATAAAGAGACAGATACTTCTAGTATGGCGATTAGTGATTTCAATATGACTGTACTGTCAACTGCCAATGATTTTGCAACTGTACGTATACGGTATGGAACGAATGGTCGTCCTGATTTGTATATTCGTCCTTGGCCTGGGGGAGATATCTGGCAAAGTCCGGATATCGAAGTTCAGAATACAAAATCTTTAGCTGATCCTGCTCTCCACAATCAACCTTGGATAGGACATCCTAACACGCTAGTTGCTCGCTTTAAAAATAGAGGTCCGGTAACCGCAAGAAATGTAAAGGTTGACTTCTTTATTAAGGATTTTACAGTTGGAGGAGCGCCAGAAGTGTTCTTAGGAAGTGATATACGAGATATACCGCCGGAATCGACTACGACACCTTTCGTTGAATTCACCACTTCTTGGGTACCTAATAATGACGGTCATAAGTGTATCGTCGCAAGAACACCTTTGTATATTGACACCTCTGTAAATCCAAATATTGTGGAAGTAACGGATAGCAATAATATGGCGCAGACCAATTATAGCCGATATATTTCGGCGGCAGCTTCTCCAGCTCATCGCGAAATAACAGAGGTTTCGTTGCATAATCCTTTCGACAAGAAAACCGATATTTACGTTATTCCACAAATCAAGGGATACTTTGCACATTTTTATCGCTTGTACCTCGAGCATTCATCCCTCAAATTGAATCCTGGAGAGACGAAGAAGGTAAAAGTAATGGTTGAGTCTGAATATGCCGGACAGCAATGGTTTTCAGAGCAGTTAAAAAAGAAACAGATCAATGAAAGATTTTTTTCTGAAGATACGCGAATGTCATTAGTGGGATATGGTATTCCTCCCAATACACCGGCGCACCCTATTTTACTTGGAGGTGTTCAGATCAACGTAGGTTCGGGACGCGCTACTAAGTTTGAGCAATTTGAATATGCTGATAACAGCATTTTCGGAAGAGTGATTGTGGTTGACGACGGTAGCCCCGCTACAGGTAAAGCGTATATTACTTTCTTTCCTAAAGAAATAAAGGAAGCTATTACAATTACGGTTGATTTAGGAGCAAAAGGAGAGTTCTTTATTCGCGAAACACAACGATATGATGAGATTAAACCAAAAAGTATAGCCGCTCACTACGGTGGAAATCCTGGTTTGGCTCCTTGCGATGCAGAAAAAGAAATCAAATTGTAACATCTATCATGAATGCCTTCTGTAAATGACTGAAATTTAAAAAAGAAAAAGGCTTTGTCAAAAGCCTTTTTCTTCACGTCAACCTACTGAAACGGAGAAGTCTATTCGATTAATTTATAATTGATAGACTTCTCCTAGCTATTTTTGCAAGAACTCGTGTGCTGGTACTACCTGTATGATTTTTCCTTCTTTTTCAAAACGATCGTTTAGTTCTCATTACTAATGCAAACTATTGTTCATTACCAACGAACACTTTGGAGTGAACAGAACGAATTTTGAAGAGGGCGGCTTTTAAGACAACATGACGATTTTTAAGGCCACTGCTTGCGCAACGGCTAAAAAAAGTACTGCTACGAATACTCTCATAACAAAAAAGCAACGAGCATAACTCGTTGCTTTCTTTATATAAAAATTGATCGAATTATTTTTCAATACCAAATTTCTCCAAGATGGTGCTGGTAACACCTGTTGATGAATAACCGCCATCATGGTATAAGTTCTGCATCGTTACCATGCGGGTAAGGTCTGAGAATAGGGTGATACAATAATCGGCACATTGTTCTGCGGTGGCATTTCCTAGTGGGGACATGGCGTCGGCAAAATCGAAGAAGTCGCCAAAACCTTTAATACCTGAACCAGCAGTAGTTTTAGTTGGTGACTGCGAAACGGTATTAACACGTACTTTTTTCTCTACACCATAATGATAACCGAAGCTTCGCGCAATAGACTCTAACGCAGCTTTAATATCTGCCATATCATTGTAGAAAGAATAGGTGCGTTGTGCTGCAGCATAGGTTAGCGCTACAACACTTCCCCATTCATTTATCGCATCTAACTTCTTTGCTACACTTAACATCTTATGAAAAGATAGAGCCGATACGTCCATGCCTTTTTGAAAGTAATCGTAATTCGCTTCTGTATAAGGGATATTCTTACGAACATTCACACTCATTCCAATGGAATGTAATACGAAGTCGATCTTACCACCTAAAATTTCTTGAGATTTAGTGAAAAGGTTGGTTATATCGTCTACACTCGTTGCATCGGCCGGGATAATCTCAGCACCGGTTTTTTCTGCCAATTCGTTCAATTCTCCCATGCGCATTGCTATAGGGGCATTGGTTAATACAAAGGTAGCACCTTCTTCATGTGCCTTTTCGGCAACTTTCCAAGCAATGGAGCTAGCATTTAAAGCGCCAGATATAATTCCTCTTTTCCCTTTTAATAGGTTATAAGCCATATCGGTTTTTATTTATTAATTGTTATATACTAATTTAAGGCGGTAAAAATACACTTTTTTTTAATTAACCGGCCAACAACTCTTTAGCATGCTGTAAGGCTGCTTCGCCCGGATTGCTACCACTTAACATTTGGGCAATCTCTACCACCCGTTCTTCTTGCGCTAACCTCCGCATATTAGTGCGCGTCTTTTCTTGCTCGTCGGCCTTATAAACTTGGTAATGCGATTGGCCTTTTGATGCAATTTGTGGCAAATGGGTAATGGCAATTACCTGCATATATTTAGCCATAGACTCCATTACATTTCCTACTTTTAATGCAACTTCACCTGAAATACCCGTATCAATCTCATCAAAAATAATGGTAGGTAAAGCAGACGTTTTGGCAATGAGCGATTTAATAGCGAGCATCAAGCGGGAGAGCTCTCCTCCAGAGGCTACTTTATTTAAAGGCTGTGGCTCTTGTCCCTTGTTCGCGCTGAAAAGAAAACGAATAGAATCTTGACCCGAATTTCTTAGCTGTTCGGAAGAAGAGAGTTCTACTTGTAGTATGCTGTTGGGCATTCCTACCTCAGTTAGCACTTTTACAACTTCCTGCTGCACGATTTCAATGGCCTTTTTTCGGCTTGTAGTGAGTTGCTGTGCCAATTCCTCACACGCTTTCTTCAGCCTCGCTGTTTCCAGCGTTAGTTTTTCAACTTTCTCATCATTCGAAGAGTTTTTTAATAGTTTATTTTCCAGCTCCTCCTTTATAAGAATCAACGCTGGAACATCATCGACATGATGTTTTTGCTGGAGTTGAAAGAGGAGACTTAAGCGATCGTTTACGGTCGATAATCTATTCTCATCAAATAAGGTGTGCTGTTCCGTCCGTTCAATCTCCTCAGAGATGTCTTTTATTTCAATTAAAGAGCTTTGAAGTCTTTCGGTTAATTCATGCAAATTTGGCAGGTAACGTTCGGCTTGTTGCAACTGCGAGATCGCATCTTTTAATAAACTGATACCAGCTTGCTCCTGCTCATTCAAAGCAAAATTAGCGGCTAATAACGAGCGTTTAATTTCTTCTGCATGGCTCAGTTGATTTTGCTCCTGCTCTAATAAGTCCTGCTCGTCTGCAACAAGTTTTGCTTCTGCTAACTCATCGAACAGAAATTGGTGGTAATCAGCTTCTGTTTGGGCCTGTTTAACTTCTTCCAACAATTCTTTTAAAGCAATGTTGGTTTGTTTGTATTGTTTATAGCTGCTCTGATATTGGTTTAAAAGGGTGTTGTTTTCCGCAACGCTATCCAAGGTCATCAATTGAAAATCTTCTGTATTGATTTCCAAGGTGGCATGCTGTGAATGAATGTCTATTAATCGCTCGCCGAGTGCTTTTAACGCCGTTAAGGTTACAGGGGTGTCATTCACGAAAGCGCGTGACTTTCCGTCTGCACTTATTTCCCTTCGTAAGATGGTTTCTACCTCGTAATCCAAATCTTGTTCTTCAAAAAAGCCTTGAAGGTGGTACTCAGCAATGTTAAAAAAGCCTTCAATCACACATTTTTGGGCTTGATTATAAAAATATTTACTTTCAGCTCTTTGGCCGAGAATAAGTGATAAAGCTCCCAATATAATTGATTTTCCCGCTCCTGTTTCTCCTGTAAGAATATTGAGTCCTTTAGAAGGCTGGATATCAAGTTCATCTATTAATGCGTAGTTTTTTATGGATAAGCGGCTCAGCATAGGATTGGCAACAGTTTCTGTTAAAGACTTTTTAAACTTTCGTATTTGTTAATGTTGGCAGGATCAGCCTCGGAAAGGAGATTGATGGCCTTTATACGGTCGGGTCCCGAAAGACCACTGAGAATACCTACTAGCTCATCTGATTTTGCTGTATAGAATAGCTGATTATACATGGCTCCTTGCGCCATTCGGTCAACTTGTTTCAGTAAAGGTAATAGATCGATCATGCTTCTTCTGGAAAGACTTTGGTTGTCGGCCATTTTGTCTAGTACCGTTAAATGATATTTATAGGAAAAATCACGTAACGGTTCGAAATTTTTGTCTTGCATATTATTAGCCAGCCAAAAACGATTTGAAAGACTTTCAATGGATTTCCATCCGCTAAAATTTGATGACTGCGCGTTATTCACAATGTTCTGCGCCATTGCATAATAAGCAGATCCTCCATCCTTGCTGAAACTATCTGCATCCATTCCTACTATGAGGTAAGCATAATATGCTAATAGCGAGGTAAGATTGCTTAAGTATTGCTGGCCAGAAAAATCGAGTGGCTCCCCCTCGTTATAGGTGAAATCGAAATTTCTGTCAGATACACTTAAGATAGGACTATTATAGGCGCTGTTAAATACAGGTCGCGTCGAAATGATTTGGGCTTCGGCTTTAAAGTTTGAACTACCATCCCATTCTTTTACAGTGATAACGAAACTGCAATCTATACGTTCTTCGGGCATAATATTGCCTTCACTCCATTTTTTATTGTTCAAAAAGTCAGTTATCGCTTGCCTGAGCACATCAAAGGCTCGTTTGTTGGTCGATTGCACCTGTGGCGAAAGTATCTGTACCTTAGCATTTAAATCTTGTGCTAAAACACTTCCTTTTAATAATACTGCCGTCAATACTAACAATAGAATAGCGTATCGTTTAGTCATTTTATTGTTTTTCTATGATAATAAGATCAAAGGTACATAATAAAATGACTAATAGACAACAGCATCAGCATTCAAATCTTTCTAAAAAATGGCTAGCTTTGTTTGAATTTATAAGATGGGAGATATGTCGATACTGGAGTTTATAAAAGAGCCTTGGCCATGGTATGTTGCCGGTCCTTTGATAGGACTTATTGTTCCGGCGTTACTTATAATGGGAAACAAATCATTCGGTATCAGTGCTAATCTGCGTCATATATGTGCGGCTTGTATTCCTGCAAAAATTCCTTTCTTTCATTACGACTGAAAGAGCTATGGAACTTATTTTTTGTATTAGGGATATTGGTAGGCGGATTTATTGCCGCTTCGCTGTTAACTGATCAAACACCTATAGCAGTTAATCCATCTCTAAAGAAAGAATTAGCTGCTTATGGTATTACCCATTTTGATTCGTTGTTGCCGATAGAATTATTCAGTTGGCCACAGTTATTCAGTTTGCGTGGTCTCACTATGATGATAGGTGGCGGTTTCTTGGTTGGATTTGGAACGCGTTATGCCGGAGGCTGCACCAGTGGGCACGCTATTATGGGAATTGCCAGTCTTCAATGGCCATCGGTAATTGCTACCTGTTGTTTTATGTTAGGAGGATTTTTGATGAGCAATTTAATTTTGCCATATATTTTAACCCTTTAATAAAATGCTTCGCAATAATTTTAAATATTTGATTGTAGGTCTATTATTTGGTGTCGTTTTCGTAAAAGCGGAGGTTGGTTAGCTGGTTCAGAATACAGGAAATGTTTCGATTACAGTCGTTTCATATGTATGGCATTATTGGAAGTGCAGTGATAGTAGCTATGTTGTCGATCTGGTTAATTAAAAAATTCGGTGTTAAAACATTATCCGGGGAGCCTATCACGATAAAACCGAAGGAATTTAACAAAGGACAAATTTACGGAGGAATTTTGTTCGGTTTAGGCTGGGCCATTACTGGCGCCTGTCCCGGCCCTTTATTTGCACAGATAGGAACAGGTGCTACAGTGGTAGTGGTGACCTTGATAAGTGCTATTTTGGGAACGTGGGTATATGGAAAGTTTCGCGACCGTCTACCTCATTGAAATTAAGTAATTTACTTGTATAAACGTTTACTATGTTTAGAAATCTTATAAAAACTTTTGGATTCATTTTATCCTTGATCATACTGTTGAGCTGTAACATGGGCGTGAAACAAGCTGACGAAAAATTGTCGGCTACAGCGTTTGAACAAACATTAAAGGAGCAGTCGGATGCTCAATTGATTGATGTACGTACACCGGAAGAGTTTGGCCAGGGCCACTTGGAAACGGCTGTAAATATTGACTTTAAAGATGAACAGTTCTCCTCAAAAATAGGTGTTTTGGATAAAGAAAAACCCGTGTTTGTTTACTGTTTGAGCGGTGGGAGGAGCGAGGCTGCCGCAAAGCAGTTAAGAAGTTTAGGGTTTACGCAGGTCTATGATTTAAAAGGCGGTATTATGTCGTGGAAAAATGACGGACTACCTGTGACAGAAAGCACCCTTCCGGAGAAGGCGGATTTATTTACAGATAGAGATTTTAATGAAATGTTAAAGAAAAATCCTGCGGTGCTAGTAGATTTTTATGCGGAGTGGTGCATTCCTTGTAAGAAAATGGAGCCTGCTTTAAGGAAGCTGAAGGAAGAATATAAAGATAAAGTATTTGTATACAGGTTAAACATTGACGAGGCGAAAGCGCTATCAAGTAAAATGAAGATAGCGGGTATTCCGTTATTTCATTTGTATAAAAATGGCAAACTTGTTAAAGTGGTAGAGGGCTATCAAGAAGAGGCCTCTTTACGTAGCATGATAAATCTGATATAAAAGTATCAAGACGTCAGACACAAGTAGCAAGACTATATTAGTTGCTAGTTGCCAGGTATGAGCCGCCAGTTGTGGTATCAAGGCATGGGACACAAGTAGCAAGATATAAACTATTCAACTACTTGGCTATTTGACTACTTAACAATTGAACTACTTAACAAATCAACCGTTTAACTATCAATTACTCAACGATTTGCCAATTAATTCTCCAAATGCACGTCTACAAAAATATTAGTGTTTAACACTTTTGAGACTGTGCAATTCTTTTCGGCATTTGTAACCAATTCGTCTAATTTGTTTTTTTGAATATTTGGAATCTTAGCTTTTACATCTAAATACGAGCTGGTTATCACACCATCTTTTAATTCAATACTGCAAGTCGTTTCTATGCTTTCGGCCTCAAATCCGGCGGTGTCGAGAATAAAAGCTAACTTCATGGTAAAACACCCCGCATGAGCAGCGGCAATGAGCTCTTCAGGATTTGTCCCTACTCCATCTTCGAATCGAGTTTTATAAGAATACTGTGCGTCCCTAAGCATCTCACTTTGAGTAGATAGTTTGCCTTTTCCGTCCTGACCCGATCCATACCAGATGGCAGTTGCATTTCTTTTCATTTTTTCTTTTTTATAGTTGTAATACGATAAATATCGAATGATGAATGTAAGAAATTAATATCTGATATCATCATAATGGTTCGTTAAAAACATCCTATTAAAGATTTTTGTTTTGCTTAAGGTTGTTTTTAAAAGAAATTGTTTAAAAATAACATTTTATGATCATAATTGGGTTGAAGCTTATAGTGAAAGTATTTTTGTTTCTTTGTCTATAACCTGAATTCGATTATTATTTTCGGTTCAGAACGCTTTGAAATGGTTAGCTTCAACTGCAAATGACGAAGGAGCTCAAAATGGCAGAGGCGAGACCGACAAACCGCGTTAGCGCTCATGAGTGCCTTATGAATTGACATACACGAATAATTCCTTTTATATGCAACACTATTATGTTGCCTATACCTCCGACATTTTATGGCGGAAGCTTGAACACCAAAATGAACACTTGTGAAAAAAAGGGAATTTATCTAAGTTTGATGTTAAACCCGGAATTTATGGAGGTTTTTTTGTAGACCTTTCCATGAATTAGAAAAAATCTAATTGGATGAACTTTAGAACTAAAATAACAGGGCTTTTTATATTATTATTTGTTTTGAGGCAAGAGGCTTTTGCACAAAAAATTGATGGCAAATTAAAAACTTTCTATAAGACATTTCAGGAATCAATTCGTACGGATGATATGAATACATTATCAGGGTGCATGTATTTCCCGTTTCAGACTATTTATTGGGTAGATGGGGTCAATGAATTAAACGAAGAGGAAAAGGCTGATGGCTTAATCAAAAAGGAAGAGTTTGCTACTTATGCATCAAAAATTTATCACTCGGATGTAAAACGATTGGTCCCAAAGACGGGGGTTGAACATCTACAGCAAATAGACATTGGATCGAGTGGTGATTATTATAGGCAGTTGGCTAGGGTCGTTGACGGACAGGATACGCTATATGAGCTTTATTGCCAATATTCGGAAGACAGCACGGTGGGCGATGATTATTTTGCGTTTATTATTGGAAAGGTAAATAACGAATATAGGGTGCTTGCTTATTATAGCAAATGGCGAGTAAAAGAGTAGGGGGGTCTAAAAGACCCCTCTGATAATACGTTTTGTTGGTTCTGGGTTCCCCATAGTATAAAAATGTAATACTGGGGCTCCCATATCGATAAGTTCTTTACACTGGTTAATCATCCACTCTATTCCAACCTCTTTTACGTCTTTTTCATTCTTGCATGCATGTATAGCTTCGGTCAGTGCTACTGGAATATCCAAATGGAAGATTTTTGGTAAGCTAATTAATTGTTTGCTAGTTGTTATGGGTTTTAATCCAGGGATTATCGGGACATTTATGTCGTTTTCGCGGCATTTATCCACAAAAGCTTTGTATTTACTGTTGTCAAAAAACATTTGGGTGACAATAAAATTTGCCCCCTTATCCACCTTATATTTAAGATACCTAAAGTCTGTCTCCAAGTTAGGCGACTCGAAATGTTTTTCTGGGTATCCTGCCACGCCAATACAGAAATCGGTTTTTTCCATGTCGTCCATATGATCGTGCAAGTATTTCCCATTGTTCATATTAACGACGTGCTCTAAAAGATCCGATGCGAATGCATGTCCGCCCGGTGTAGGGATGAAGGAACTATCACTTTTCCGTGCATCTCCTCGCAACACCAACACATTATCAATGCCTAAGAACTGAAGATCTATCAAGGCATTTTCTGTTTCTTCTTTCGTAAACCCACCGCATATAAGGTGAGGTACAGCATCTACCTTATATCGGTTCATAATAGCGGCACAGGTAGCAACTGTGCTGGGGCGCTTTCTATAAGCAACCTTTTCTAACAATCCCGTTGGATGCTGCTTGTAGATATAATCTTCACGCAGATACGTTACATCAATAAACGGAGGATTAAATTCCATTAAAGGATCTATGGTATTAAATATACCCTGTATGCTTTGTCCTTTTATAGGAGGTAATAATTCAAAAGAAAAAAGTGTTTTGCCTTTAGCGTTTGATATGTGGTCTGTTATTTTCATTAAATTCGTTATTCGTTGTTAGTTATTCGTTGATCGTCTAAATTCCGACTCGAGTCCAAAAAGCTTCTATAATATCTAATAAATCCGTTAAGTAATTTTTTGCATTTTTCAATTAAATGTAAACTTTGATTCAGCTGTTCTTGACTTAGGTATAGTAAATCAAAAGATAATATCAATTGTGTTTCTAATT
>DATMSZ010000020.1:0-45931 GCA_035565175.1 Pseudosphingobacterium sp. | reverse complement strand
TCCTCTTTCAAGATCGAAAACATGCTTTAATCTGCATTTCCGCAATAAAATTGCCCATTTTTCCTTTCTTAAATATTACAAACATGAGATATCCGCTCATACGGCCAACAATATCTGAGGCTATTAATTATATATATTTGTTTAAGTGTTTGGCCAACACAGGCGCATCCTGAAAAGCCTTAAAAGAGTAAGGACCACAAATAAAAAATCTCTTTGTTATGAAAAAATTGGATTTAAACAAACTAGGGGTAGAAGAAATGAACGCTACTGAATTAAGAACTGTAGAAGGTGGCGGTCCTGTAGGTGATTTACTAAATGTAATCGTAGGCGGAGTAGGTACTATCGCTAATGATACTTTCAGCTTCCTAAACAAAACTTTAGTAAATATTTTCAAAACGCTTGCTTCTTTATAAGCATTGACCTGTTTGAACAAAAAATTAACAGTTATCCCTAAAAGGATAACTGTTATTTAGTTTTAAAGACACTGTAAAACACTAGCAGTTAACGTATCGCTACAACAACCCATTTAAAGAACATATTATGTCGATACCGGCTTATTCTATAGATACGATTACGAACACGAACATTGTTTATTTATCCCGTGTCAAAAGATCAACCCGGGTTATATACATTAGCATTCTCTTACTTCTTATCACCGCGCTGGTAGCGCTACCATTAATAAGAACCAACATCAGCGTGAAAGGCACTGGCCTTTTACAGTCATCCATCGAAAAGACCGAACTAACGATCCCTATAAACGGTAGATTAATATATTTCAATGTAAAAGATAATCAGAAAACAACGCTTGGCGATACATTGCTTATTATCGATGGTGCTTCTTCCAATCAACAGAATGTATTAGTTAAAGGGAGGCAGCAAGAAATAACGTCATTCATTCGAGATCTAAGCACCTTAATAAGTAAGGCAGGTACAGAAGATTTTAACCCACCTACTCTTCATGCAGGACAATATTATGCGATCTGGCAGCAATATATACAAGAGTTAGAAAATGCTAAGATTGCAAGAGACCAAGCAGAAAACACCTTTGATAGATACAGTAAGCTTTATCGAAAAAAAATGTTGTCGTCTGCCGAATACGACAAATATGACTTTGAATATAAGCAAGCGTCAGCAAATTATGCGATGATTTCAAAACGATATAAAGCACAATGGCAAACGGAAATCAATCAACTACAAAACGAATATCGCCAGCTATCAAGCCAACAAATTGAAATTAACGAACAAAAGAAACAATATATAGTCACTGCTCCAATAGATGGTTCAGTGCAGAATTTAACTGGCATACAAAAAGGGGCTTATGTTTTTGCGAATCAAAAGTTTGCTGAGATATCGCCAGACACCACACTTTTAGCCTTCTGCTATATTAAACCATCAGATATTGGCCTTATAAGAAAAGAACAGGAAGTTCGCTTTCAAGTCGACGCCTTTAATTACAACCAGTGGGGTCTGCTAAAGGGGAAAGTGATAGATATATCAGACGACATCGTCATGTTAAATGAGAACCAGCCGGTTTTTAAAGTAAGATGCCTATTAGACAGTGACCACCTAACCTTAAAAAATGGTTATAAAGGTTATCTAAAGAAAGGCATGAATTTTACAGCTCGATTCTCGGTAACAGAGCGGAGTCTATTTCAGTTGCTTTACGATAAAGTGGATAATTGGTTAAATCCAAACATAAAAACAAGCACTTAATTTTATTACTAACAATGGTGAAAATACTGGTGGCTAATAAATAAAAATAGCATGGGCAAGAAAGTTAAACAACGAGATATAACCGATTGCGGAGCGGCCTGCATAGCTTCTGTTGCGGCCCACTACAAATTAGCTATTTCTGTGGCTAATATAAGGCAACTTGCCAGCACAGATAAAAAAGGAACCAACATACTCGGATTGTTAGAGGCGGCCGAAAAGTTGGGTTTTGAAGCAAAAGGTGTAAGAGGATCTTTTGATAGTTTATTTAAAATACCAAGGCCAGCCATTGCACATATCGTGGTTGAAGGAGTGCTGCAGCATTACGTTGTGATATACAAAATAAACGCCCGATTTATTGAAATTATGGATCCCTTGGATGGTATGATTCATAAAAAATCACATGAAGATTTCAAAAAGATCTGGACGGGTGCACTGGTACTATTAATTCCCTCGGAAACCTTTCAAAAAGGAAAAAAGACTGCCTCTGTGCAGAGCCGATTTTGGAGTTTAATGAAACCGCAAACCAGCACTCTTATTCAAGTATTACTAGGGGCTATTGTATATACGATACTCGGACTTTCTACTGCTGTTTTCGTGCAAAAAATTGTAGATTTCGTATTGGTCGACGGGAACATTAATCTGCTAAACCTGATGAGCATAATGATGCTCGTAATACTAGGTTTTCAATTATTCATTGGAGCAACAAAAACGGTCTTTACTTTGAAAATGGGTCAAATTATTGACTCCCAACTTATTTTAGGCTACTACAAACACCTTTTGACGCTTCCTCAAAAATTCTTCGACACCATGCGCGTTGGAGAAGTTATTTCAAGGATAAATGATGCCGTAAAAATAAGGGTATTCTTAAATGATGTGAGTGTAAACTTTCTTGTAAATATTTTCATCGTAACCTTTTCGTTTCTGATGATGTTCACGTATTATTGGAAATTAGGCCTACTCATGCTTACCGTCATTCCATTGTATCTTATGGTATACTTCATTGCCAATAAGCTCAACAGGAAGGTACAGCGAACACTTATGGAGGATTCCGCAGAACTAGAATCTCAATTGGTAGAAAGCTTGAATGCGGTTCGCACCATTAAACAATTCGGTGCTGAATCTTATGCGAATGAAAAGACCGAAACCAGATTTGTAAAATTGTTAAAAACCGGTTATCAATCGAATTTAAATACCCTATTTTCCAGCACCTCGTCTGAGTTCATATCCCGTTTAATAACGATTGCCCTTTTGTGGGTAGGGGCAACTTATGTACTGAAAAATCAGATAACCCCAGGAGAACTTTTATCTTTTTATACACTGATTAGTTATTTTACGACACCTGTCACTTCATTAATAAACATGAACAAGACGGTGCAAGACGCTGTTATTGCGACCGATCGATTATTTGAAATTTTAGACCTCGAATGTGAAGAAGACAATAGCGACATCGAACTTACTAAAGATAAAATAGGTGATATTCAATTCAAAAATATATCTTTTAGATATGGAAGCCGGGCAAACGTTTTTGATGATCTATCCCTTAACATACAAAAAGGAAAATTTACGGCAATCGTTGGAGAAAGCGGTTCAGGGAAATCAACACTCATTTCCATTTTGCAACATATTTATCCCGTACAGGGGGGAACAATAACAATTGGCAAATACGATCTGAAGCATATTAAAAATGCTTCTCTCCGACAAATTGTTTCTGTTGTACCACAACATATTGATCTATTTTCGGGAAATGTGGCATCAAATATCGCCCTTGGCGATTATACTCCTGATATGCAAAGAATTATCGATATTACCACGCAACTTGGTATAATTGATTTTATTGAATCTTTACCTCAAGGATTCTATACAAATATTGGCGAAAATGGCCTGTCTCTATCTGGTGGTCAGCGGCAACGAATTGCCATTGCACGAGCGCTTTATCGTAACCCTGAGATACTAATTTTAGATGAGGCAACCTCCTCGCTGGATTCCGCTTCAGAAAAATTTGTTTTAAACACCATCGATCATTTGAAAAGAGATAACAAAACGATTATTGTCATAGCTCATCGATTAAGTACCTTATATAATGCCGATAAAATTATTGTGTTAGATAAAGGAAAAGTAATCGAACAAGGAACCCATCAAGAATTGCTTTTAACGGATAATTCCATGTACTCAAACTTATGGAAACTACAGTCACAACAATTAATTCTCAAGAATTAAAAGTCTCAAGCTGTGATGTATAAAAAGAGTTTTCGTCTATTGCGTTAAAATAAGATTATCCGCTTTTGGTTTAGCTTTTTTACGGTTTAACAGTCTGTTTCTCCATTTCATAAAGGGGTATTCTATCAATCGGTTTAAGAGTAGTGCTCCTAATATAGATACAAGTATACATATCAAAATCCGCCAGTTGCTGTTGGCCGGAATTCCTATTTGATCCATAGGTGCTTGTAACAGATGGTTTAAAAATTTGTGACAAAGATAAATCCCATATGAAAGTGCAGCGACTATGGTACTTACCTTCCATCTAATACGATATAAAAAGCAAGATGGGCATAGTACTGCCAAAACCATAAAGCCATATGCAATAGCAATCAAAGGATATCCAATTAATGTTTGCCAAAAGTCTAACCTATCATTTTTTAAGAAGAAATAAGCGACTGTAATCAATAATATTCCTACGGAAAATAAATGATTACCCCACGCAGCTATCCGTTTTTTTATATTAGGGTGGAAGCTGATAAGAGCGGCAATGCCCACCCCTACTAACAAACCATCTAGACGATTATAAGTCGGGTAATAGACCCATTTATTGTAGGCCACAAATCTACCTTCTGTAATTTCATGTTTGTAATAGGGCTCCATAAAGTAAAGCCAACTAATCCCCCTTAATAGTAAGCCAATCAAGAAAACGCTTATTAAAATAAGAAGGGCTTTTTTTTGATAATTTTTTGTCACAAAAGTTATGATCAATGGCAAAAACAAATAAAACTGCTCTTCGATGCAAAGTGACCAAGCATGCGAAAATGTCCCTTCATTTCCGAAATCGAGATCAAAATTCTGCGTGAATGTCACAAATTGCCAAAAGGGAGCAATACCCTCCCTTTCTCTAACAAAAGGAAATAGAAAATAGACAAATACAACGAAGAAATAGGCCGGTAAAATGCGGAAAGACCTGCTGATATAAAAATGTTTAAAATCAATCGTTTGATGTTGTATTGTCTGACGAAAGAGTTGTTCACCAATTAAGTATCCACTCAACACAAAAAAAAGATCAACACCAGTCCACCCAAACTGACCAATAAGATCAACCCATACCGGCCGATCGTAAGCTCGGTAATGGCACAAAAAAACCAATAGGATGGCTAAGGCTCTCAGATGATCCAAACCTGCTACATGTTTACCTGTAGCATCTGTCAATCTTTTCCAGTATGTCATCACACTATGATGTTATAAAATGGTTAATACGTTAATAATTGTAAGTAAGATTGCAAGTTAGGCTTTAGAAATTTGCCGAACAAGAAGAAGCCTTTTTTATATGTAATTCTGAAAACGATGCTATACTTTTTATACATTATAACTATATTAGCATCAACGCGTTGCGAAACCGCCTTAAAAACATTCATTAGTACACAACTAGATTTAAATAGAGCTAAAATATAAAAACAAATGAAAACTCCAATTTCTTTAGTATTATCTAGTGGGGGTGCAAGAGGACTCGCCCATATAGGAGCAATAAAAGTATTGGAAGAACAGGGATATCAAATCACTTCAATTGTAGGCTCATCTATAGGTAGCCTTATAGGTGGTTTATATGCCATGGGAAAATTAGATGAATTTGCGGATTGGTTAAAAACGTTGACAAAAAGAGATGTTTTCAATCTGATGGATTTTACATGGAGCAGTGCTGGGGTGATGAAAGGAGAGCGCGTTTTTAATAAAATAAAAACATTTATTCCTGATATGCTCATCGAAGATATGGCAATCCCATTTGCTGCAATATCAACAGACATTTTGCATCAGCAGGAAATCGTTTTTACAACAGGTAGTTTTTTTGATGCTGTACGTGCCTCAATTGCAATTCCGGGAGTATTTACCCCTGTAAGTTATATGGATAACACATTAGTAGATGGAGGAGTCGCCAATCCGCTGCCCCTTAACCATCTTCAAGGTGCCGTTTGTAAGCCAGTAGTAGCGATAAATCTCAATGCGCCCGATGAAGATGAATTTTCTTTGATTAAGACAACTAACAAATATGGCGGCTATTTAACGATGACTCAAAAAGCAATACTTACCATGCTAGGAAAAATAACCGATTTATCTATAGCACTATATAAGCCTGATATTGTGGTCCATATTCCTCGAAATGTTGTGGGTATATGGGATTATCATAAAGCGGACTTTCTTTTGGAGGTGGGGAGACAAAGAACGCTAAAGGCCTTAACAAATTATCAAAAACATTTGGCCGCTTCGTGAATTATTAGTGATATAAAAAATGGAAAAATTAGAAGTCTGGATGCGCGGTCCTGTCAAAGATATATCCGTTCTTTTACAGCCGGTGGCGCATGCGCTATTACAAGTAGACGAAGAATTATTCGCTTTATTTGAGAATTTTCCAAAAGAAAAACTATGGATACGTCCTATGGGACTAGCCTCTATCGCATTTCATCTTCAGCATATTTGCGGTGTTATTGATCGCATGTTTACTTATGCTAAGCAAGAGCCCTTATCTAAAGAGCAATTCGACTATTTAGAGATGGAGGGAAAGGAAGATGAGCAGATTGATACTGCGCAGCTACTGAACCGCCTGCATCAACAAATAATAGTCGCCACCGAAATGTTAAAAACCATAAAAGACGAAGCATTATCAACCTATCGGACACTTGGTAGAAAGAAAATTCCAACCACCTTGATAGGCCTGTTATTTCATGCAGCTGAACACGCGCAAAGACATGTAGGACAAGCCATTGTGACAAGAAAGATTGTATTAGCAAATTAATATGCTCCTATAAAGTACCATCGATCCAGTGGAAAATATTTGCACAAGAAGGCAGCAATTTTAAAAAGTGCTCAAATTTTCGTTGCTTTGTATACCATCCAATAGTTATACCTTCCTTTCAACCCTTCACGCTTCTTACATTCCCAACGCCTTAATAATCCTCCTCGTAATATATTTCCGGTATTTGATTTAAAATCCCCTTCATGTAGGGCGGATTAAACGATCATGCAAATTGTCAACATAAATAAACGTAACAGCAAAAAATATGATTAAATATAACCCATTTTTCTTCATACTTACTGGCGGCCCTGGCGCAGGAAAAACCTCACTTTTACAAGAACTTAACGCAAGAGGTTATACAATTGTTCATGAAACAGGTAGAAGTGTTATACAACAGCAGGTAGCAATCGATGGAGACGCTCTGCCATGGAAAGACACCCAGCTTTTTGCACAGCATATGTTAGCTGCAGATATCAGCAATTATCTCCAGCACGACGGCGCTAAAAACATTATAATATTTGATCGTGGTATTCCAGATGTGTTAGGTTATGCTTTACTAAGCGAAATAGATAGAGTTGCTCCTTATAGAAAACAGGCAAAGCAGTTTCTGTACAACAAATATGTATTTATACTACCTCCTTGGGAAACCATTTATGTAAACGATCATGAGCGAAAGCAAGATTTTACGGTGGCCAGGAATACCTATGAGGTTATGTATAAAACATACAAAAAACTTGGGTATCATTTAATTAATCTTCCAAAAGTCAGTATCAGCGAAAGAGCTGACATCTTTATAGAAATGGCCAAAACGATCAGGAAGACGAATATTTTGTAAAAGATACCGTTCATAATTACCATAAACACAAAAGGCCTCTAACCGGGGAGATTAGAGACCTTTAACCAATTATAAACCTAAATTATGATGGTACAAATATAAAGAATACGCCTCTGAACGCCAAATATCCATCAATATTTAACAATGTTTTAACATTTATTCGAGTACAACAGCTGTCCCACTAGCTGTCACCATTAACATACTCCCCCCACTCCCTACTGTTTCATAGTCTAAATCAACTCCAACAACTGCATTAGCTCCCAATGATGACGCGTATTGCTGCATCTCAAATACAGCGGTATCTTTTGCTTCTCGTAACACTTTCTCATACGAACTGGATCTACCTCCTACAAAATCGCGAATCCCTGCAAAAATATCTCTAAAGAAATTGGCGCCAATAATGGTTTCGCCACTTACCAATCCTATATATTTTACTATTTTTTTGCCCTCAACGTTAGGCGTTGTTGTTACTAACATAATTTTTCTTTTCTAGATTAGATGAGGCCACCATTTTAATTGTTACAGTTATTTAAAAAAAGAAAGGTGTCATCCTTTCCTTACCTGGATGACACCTTTTCCTTTTGAAAATTACTTATTTAAAGGTCAACCTTTTTTGCCTCCTGTAGCTTTCCGGCATAATAAATAGCTGCCTGTTCATTCTTAGAATTACTTTCCAATAACATTTTTTGCGACTCATCTATTTTACCTGCTAACTTTTGAAGTGATGGTGTACTTTCTTCATTAAGATGTTTTTTACATTTTGCTTTAAGATTTTTAAGCTGGCGTGTGTACTCTTGTAGCTCTTTGTGCATATTATTAGCAAGCGTTTTTTGCTCCTTTAATTCAGCTGCTGCGCGATTTTTATGTTTACGAGCATATTCTTTCTTTAGTCGTTGAATGGCCTTCTCCGATTCAGCATTATTTTTGCCATTATTTGCATCATTATTAAGCAAACTATAAAAATATTCATAGTCTTTATCTATTTCGGCATGGCTTCCCTTAGTATTACGAATTGCTTGTTGTGCTGTTTTAAATTGCGTCTGTAACATTTCCAAGTTATAAAGCTGCACTTCCACTTTCTGCTTTAATTCTTCTTCATAATTTGTGTCAGCTTTTGTTTTTGCTACTGTAGCGGTTGCGCTTAGTTTACTATTTAACGTGCTGCCATTAGCCTGTGCACTTAATAAGGACGTACCTAAAAGTGCTGCAATTAATAAAGTTTTCATTTCAATAATTTTTTATGACCCCTCCTTAAATATCGAAGGAATCGATTCCATTTAATTAATTCTTTATGTTTGTTGCCGGCCGGGCATAATAAGCGTATAACGAATCTTTATCTCCCTCATAAGCTGTTACGCTTTCTATACATAAGACGCCACTCTCAGAAAAACGTTGCAAGTTCTGATTATTTTTTTCTTACTTTTCTACCAACAGGATGTTTTCGCCTACCAACCCCTCCGAAGAATCTTCCTAATCTTTTTACAATAGAGATAAACATCCAGCATCTGCTACATCATACGGGGTTTGTACAAATCGTACGATTTGAAATACAGACAAATTTTCTTAAGTTTGGATAATAAACTTAAAATAATCTAGATACATGTTCAAACAAAAAGTTGTCCTTTTATTAGCCATGATGGTAACTGGAACACTAGTACATAGCCAATCTCTAACAGAAAAAAAATTACTTAGCACCGTAGAAGAACTTCGACAAGCTATGCTGAATGGCGATAGAAAAGCATTAGATATTATAGCGGCCGACAATTTAAACTATTGGCATTCAGGGGGAAATCTAGAAGACAAAGCTACCTTTATCGAAAGTTTAGCAAGTGGCAAGTCGGACTTTGTTACAATTGACTTGACAGATCAAACCATTACGATATCAAATGATGTGGCTACAGTACACCACGTATTAACTGCTAAAACCAATGATGGCGGAAAACCGGGCAATGTAAGAATCGGCGTATTACTTGTATTTCAAAAGTACGGTGACGATTGGAAATTATTTGCGAGACAGGCTTTTAAATTACCTGCACAATAAGTTAGAACAGTGTTTGTTGATTTATGTAATGGAATCCTTCTTGAAGGTGTCCTGTTCTGAATAAATTGACATGTTCATGGGCCCTTCTGGTAGGTTCTAATAATCGATATTTGCCCATACAGTGCTTGGCAATGTGTAAGCATTCATTAAAGTCCATATTATTTCCTGGCGAGACAAATACAGGGCTAACATTATTTTTCGTGCGTAACACAAAACCTAAAAGTTCATCTTTTATTTGAAGTGTTGTATAGGCTCCTTTTAATAGGGAAGGCTCTTCATATTTACCGTAGAGTTTTTTCTTGGCGCACCCCATGGTTGGTATAGATATAAGTGTACCAAAATGCGCTGCTATCCCCATTCTTCTTGGATGTGCTATACCATGCCCATCTACCATAATAACATCTGGTTTTATTTCCAATTGATCTACGGCCTTCATTAAGGCTGGAACTTCTCTAAAAGCTAAATAGCCCGGCACATAAGGAAAAGTCGTTTTGCTTTTAACGAGTGAATAAGCTATTGGTGCAAGCGTTTCATAATCTAACAAAACAATACCCGCATAAATCACTTCGCTAAAGCGATTGAGAGAAATATCCGCGCCGGCTATAATTTGTATCTCCTTTTTAACGGAAGAGATATTTAAACTTTCTCTTAACCTGTTTTGAATGGAAGTTGCCTCAACGATGCTCAATGAATCATAAGAAAGAGGAGAAATCTGCATATTAGTTAAACAGGCAAAGTTGCATATTTGTTTCTTTAGGGCGAGTAGCTTTACCATATACAGTACGCCCACCGTATTTCCAAGAATCAGCTCTTTCCTGCGCTATCACTTCTTCAAAATTATTGTTTGGCACAAATGATCGTTCTCTTTCCAAAGATACCTTCGCTAAGTTTTTAATTGCTTCCGATCGTTCTCTAAATCCAATTTTTGCCTTTTCCAAAGCTTTTTGCAACACGATTATTGATTCGTCATAAGTATTAATGGGTACCGGAAATGGATGACCGTCCTTGCCACCATGTGCAAAAGAAAATCTAGCAGGGTCATCAAATCTACTTGGTGTACCATGAATAACTTCACTAATAAGTGTAAGCGATTGAATAGTTCTTGGACCAACACCTTCTAACAACAATAATTGTTCTATATTATTGACCTCATTCTCTTGTGCTAACGCCAATATAGCCCCTAATCTCTTCAAATTGACGTCTTTGGCGGCAACCGTATGATGATTTGGCATAATAATGTTTCTCGCTTCCTTCAGAATATATGCAGGGTTTTCTCTGCTTATTGCCAATATCCCTTGTTGTGTAGTTTTGGCCCCCTTATCGGTAAGATTAAGTATCTGGCCTTGATGCTGACCATAGATAAAACTATGGGGTTCTTCTACGAAGGATCTTATTTGTTGAGAATGCCAATGATAACGTCTTGCTATTTTACTTTTTGTATTCATGCCTTGCTGAATGACAGACCAATCTCCATCCTTGCTTAAAATGAAAGAATGTAAATAAAGTTGAAAACCATCCTGTATGGCTGTATTATCAACTTTTGCAGTTAGTTTACTATTTCTAACCAGTGCATCACCGTTAAGCCCAATTTGATTGGCTACTTGAATGAGTTCATTAGGTGTTTGCAAAGAATGTTTGCCTCTACCTCCACATATGTAGATGCCCAATTCGGCAAAACGCTTATTTATTGAACTTTTCAAGGCCCCCATCACAGAGGTCGTAATACCTGAAGAATGCCAATCCATTCCTAAAACGCAACCTAAAGATTGAAACCAACAGGGGTCGCTCATTTTACTTAAGAATGCTTGTCTTCCATATTCTGTAATAATTGCTTCAGCAATTGCTCCTCCCAATAAACTCATTCTTTGTGCCAACCATTTAGGAACCTGCCCATAATGTAGCGGTAAATCAGCGTGACCACTTCTCATAATAAAACAAATAAACGGAAGTAATTTACTAAAAAAAATAGCAAATATGAAATTGCTGTTTTTATTTTTATATTGCAGCATTTAACTGCTATATAAAAGAGAAAATTTATATTGAATAATAAGAGGATTTATTATATGAACCGTCCATGTTTAAAATTTCATTTTCATCACATATGGGAATGTAAATTTTGAACATAGTAAGCTCCATCTGACCGATGGATTAAAATTATCTACAGATGAAACTATTCACCACATTACTAGTTAGTGCAACTGTTTTTCTTTCTTTAAATAAGGCACAGGCGCAGCAAAAACCAACCTTAAAACTAAACCATATTGCCGTTTATGTAGAGAATCTTAAGAAAAGTACTTCTTTTTACAAAGATGTGTTACAATTAACGGAAATTCCTGAACCCTTTCATGACGGTTTGCATACCTGGTTTACGCTTGAGGGAGCAGGAAATCTACATCTTATCCAGGGAGCAAAGCACGGCGTAGAAAGGGAAAAAAATGATCACCTTTGCTTCAGTATCGAAAACATTGAACAGTTCATAGAAAACCTCAAAGAACATAATATAACGTATTTTGATTGGCCTGGTAACGAAGGGAAAGTTACCACTCGAGTAGATGGCGTGCATCAAATATATTTCCAAGACCCAGATGGTCACTGGATAGAAATTAACGACGAAGCGTAGACCTATTGTGGTTCGTTATTGGTTATTCGTTATTCGTTATTGGTTATTCGTTATTGGTTATTCGTTATTCGTTATTGGTTACTAGTTATTCGTTCAGATCCAAGTAATAAACTTATAACCTAAAAAAAAGAGCCAATTAGTTTCAGCTAATTGGCTCTTTTTTATACCTAATGACTCCTAATGGCCACCCGCTATAGGCCCTACATGTTCGATATTTTTTAACTTTTTAGCACAATAGATTCCAAAAGCAAAGATATAAATGTAACATACGATAGGTAATATTAACGATAATTGAACGCCTATTTGGTCGGCCAGTGCACCTTGTATGACGGGTATAATGGCTCCTCCAAGAATTGCCATAACCAACAGGGAGGAACCTTGACTGGTATACTTGCCTAAGCCCGCAATAGATAAAGTGTAAATATTAGAGAACATGATAGAATTAAAGATTCCTATTCCCAAGATCGAGTACATCGCATACGCACCTGTGTTGATAGTACTTGAAGCCAACAGTAATACATTTATACCAGCAAATATAGCTAAGGTTCTAGCTGGAGCAGCTTTACCGATGAGGAAGCCCACCAAATTTAGTACAATAAATACCAAGAAGAAGCTCACTTGCTCAAAAGATAATTCTACGAGGCTAAAGATCAAAAGAAACACCAATGTAGCGGTTCCTATCATGTAGATAATCTTCTTCCCGAAATTAATAGTATGATTTAGGTAAATAGCACCTAAGAATCTACCAATCATTGCTCCCCCCCAATATAAAGCAAGGTAATTTTTACTGACAGACTCCGTAAGTCCCATTATTTGCTCTTGTTCCAGAAAACTGATAATAAAGCTACCGATAGCCACCTCAGCCCCAACGTAGCAAAATATACCTAAAACCCCTAAACGTAAATGAACAAACTTTAAAGCACCCAGTCCCTTCACTTCTTTTTCTTCCTCAGACATTTCAAAAGATGGCAGCTTAACCGCTGAAATAAACACCGCTACTAACAATAAAATCCCAGCGAAAATAATGTACGGAATACGTGTTGCTTGCGGACTGATGGTACCACCGTCAGAGAAAAATTCAAAAATCAAATGGCCACCTAAAACGGGAGCAATAGTAGTACCTAAGGAGTTAAACGCCTGCGTCAAATTTAATCGGCTTGAAGCACCGTCCTCAGTGCCTAATAGAGAGACATAAGCATTAGCAGTTATCTGTAAAATTGTAAAGCCCAATCCAAGAACAAATAAGGCAGCTAAAAATAATCCGTATAATGAGGATGTAGCCGCTGGCCAGAACAATACACAACCAAAAGCCGATAATATAATTCCCGCAATGATTGACTTTTTATAACCTATTTTGTTTACAGGATCACCCCATTTAGAGGAAACGATAAAATAAATTAAAGACCCTATGAAGTAAGCGCCGAAAAAGCAAAACTGTACCAGCATAGACTCAAAGAAGGTCAGGTTGAATAACTGCTTGAGATAAGGAATAAGGATATCGTTCATGCAGGTAATGAAACCCCACATAAAAAATAATATCGTTAAGGTAATTAGCGGTATAACATATCGCTGATTGTTCGAGGTGGTTTGGATATTGCTCATGAAAATACGTTTAATATAGCCTACTTTCAATCTTAATGAAAGTACGGCACGAATATACATTTTTGAATTTAAAAAAAATTCAATTATGGCTAATATATCAATTTAAAACGTATTAGCAGATCTATTTAGGTTGATATTGTGACCCCTGAATCGCACCCCTTCGTTCCAATTCTTTGTCGATATATGTTTGAATACTGGATTTACCAAGTCCCCAATTAGGAGCGATTAGCAGTTCCTGATCTGCCAAGCCAAAAAGACGTTGTATGATAATATCAGGCCTAAGAAGCGGAATAAAGGCACACAAGAAGTCGGTATATTCTTCTAAACTGAATACATGAAAAGGATTTCTTTTATATTGCACGCCCATAATTGATCCTTCTACGATATGGAGATGATGCAGTTTGATAAATTTAATCTGTGGAAATCTATTGATTTCGTCAGCATATTTTAGCATCATTTCTTTGGTTTCCCACGGAAAGCCAAAAATAGTGTGGACACAGATATCCAAGGAGCTGTTTTGTACTAGATTGAGCGCTTTTTCTAATTCCTCGTGCGAACAACCTCTATTAATTTTCTGAAGTGTTTCATTATAAATAGATTCCATTCCCATCTCCAGATCAACATCATATCTATCTGAATAACTTTCTAAAAGCGCTATTTTCTCAAAGTCAATGCAATCAGGCCTTGTACCAACCGAAAGACCGACTACATGTTCAGGAGCGATACTTAATGCTTCATCATACATTGCTTTTAGATAGTGTACGGGCGCATAGGTATTCGTATTCGGTTGGAAATAAATTACAAATTTCTCCGCTCGGTAACCATTAACTGCCCGCTCAATTCCCTGTTCTACCTGTTCGCGTATAGTGGGAAGTTTTCTTGCACTATCGGGTGTAAATGAATCTACATTACAGTAGGAACAACCACCAAAACCTTTACTTCCATCGCGATTTGGGCAAGTAAAATTACCATCCACTATAATTTTGAATACCCGCTTATCGTGATACTTTTTCTTGAGATATGCACCGTAATGATTATAGGGTTTGACGCCTGAATCTAATAATGTAGCCATAATTCCTGCAAAGGTAACCATTTGGAATTATAATAAACAATTGACACCCCAAACTGTTAACTTAATGACAATCAATTCCAGAAACGATAATTTGAGTGGATATGAAAAAAGGACAAAAAGTGACCGGTACGCAAGACGCCGGAAAAAATGTGTTTATGGGAGGTCCGACCTCAGATAAATCATTTAAAGATCAGAAAGTGCTTAAAAGACATCAAGGATTACCTAATGCCGGCGCCCGTTCTCCAGACTCAGGAGCAAGAACCGACAATGAAAAGAACAAGAATTAGTCAGCCGTATTTCATCAACAAGATCAGGTAAGCTAATATCCTTTGCTAAAAGGAATGATTATTTACTAAATTTGCCATTAATTCGAAACCATCAAATATTATATGGCAAAAAATCCAAAACAGCCGGGGATTATCAATGATTTTAAATACTCATCGATGAGCTATCTAATTAATAAGCTTGATAATCCCCTTCCAATAAATTGCTTCATTATCCAATTCAACATAACGGAAACGGTATGAAAGCGTTGATAATTGGATGCGGCTGGGTGGGCAATATTTTCGCAAAAAAACTTCATCATTTAAAGTATCAGGTGCATGGCACCACTACATCAACCGAAAAAGCTAGCAAGATGGCTTCTAACGGAATAATCTCTTACGTTTTAGATTTTTCCCAAGAACATTTCCTACCAGATCATATTTTATCCTCCATGAGTTTCGACCTTGTGCTAGTGAGTGTGCCAGCAAAAAAGAGGGAGGCATTTAATAGCTGCGCATCCAAATTTGAAAGATTAAGCGTTTTTCTTCAGACACTTAAAAGTAACTGCATCATTTATTTGAGCTCCGTTGGCATTTACCCTGCTACGAACAAGATCATCTATGAGCATACTATTCCAACAGACCAATTAGATACAAAATTGTACCATGCAGAACATATACTTTCCTCTAAATTGGAAAAGCTAAATATTCTACGATTGGGCGGTATCTTTGGCTCCGACAGAATTCCAGGCAAACATTTTAGCGGCAAAATATGCAATGTAGGCATGCAACCAGCTAATTATATCCATGTAAATGATATCTGCAATATATTACTCATGCTCTACAAGCGAGAGATACAGGGCGAGATATTCAACGCTGTTTCACCGGAACATCCTGTAAAAGCAGCTATTATAAACGCCATGGTTGCTAAATATGATTTCCCACCACCAACAGCATTTGTCGATACTGAAGAACAAAAAAAAATAGTTTCATCAGAGAAGCTTATCGAACAATTAAATTACGCTTTCCTGTATAAATCGCCCAGGGATTATTAACATCACGTTATTTTGTATCAAATGCTTCCAATACTGCTTTACCTCTCCAAGACTGGGGCGTATCTAATCCTAATATCCATGCGATAGTAGCAGCGGTGTCATAAGTAACGATCACATCTTTTATTTCATGTCCTTTTTTTATTCCAACGCCGTGTATCACCCATGGAATCTCTACCTCATCTAATGATTTTCCGCCATGTCCCTTATCTTTTCCTCCATGATCGGCCGATAACATAATGATCGTTTCATCTGCAATACCAGCTGTTTTTACGGCGCTTATAATTTGTCCGATCCGTTGATCTATCTCCTTAAGTTTATTATAATAAGCGGGTGTTCGATGTCCTATTTCGTGGCCTGTATGGTCAGGTTCATCAAAATGAATAAAAGTAAACAAAGGTTTCTCCTCTTGGATAACCTTAACAGCCTCTTTCAAACAAAGATCTTCATTATCATTCGTAGGAATAACCTTTGTGATCGCCTCTTTTTCGATTAAATATCCTATTCCTGGCCAGCTGTATATCGCGGCAGTTATTGATTGTTTTCTTTGCTGCCTGATCACGCTAAAGATACTGGGAAATAACTTGTATGATGTGGTATTGGTTGATGGAATTTCAGGTGTTTTGCTTCCCCATTCTGTATAGCCATGTAGTGTCGGGCCTGCTCCCATCAACATAGAAGCCCAGTTCACTGCACTTGACGATGGAAGCACAGAACGTGCCTTTAGCGACCATGCACCTGTTTCCATTAAATTTTTAAGATTGGGCATATCGGCTTGAGGTAGAGCGTAGGCGCCAAAACCGTCACATCCAATAAGAATAAGGTGTTTTGCCTTTTTCACCTGAGCGCTTAACGGTAATGCTGTAACGAACAAAAGTAATGTGTAAATGAGTTTTCTCTTTACCATACAATTCAGATATTTTTTAGTCTGTGCCATGTGTTTAATTAACCTTATTATCTTACCTAATATACTAATAAGGCTAAGCTAGCATTTTAACAACACTTAACAAAGTTTATTCATGTTAAAATAAAACGCAACCGATTGCTTAAAATTTGTGAAAAAAAAGGGGCCTAAAAGTAAATTCCTTTTAGGCCTTTCAATAAATCTTTATGTTATGCTATCTTCCCCCGTGGATCCATTTAAAATTGTAATATTTTTCGGGATTTTTCATACGTTCGGCTATGCGAAGTAAGCGATCAGGTAACCGCATTAAATAATCCCGTGCTTTCTCTCCCGCTTCATTCAGATTGGTCATCGTGTCAACTTTCCACTCATTTAACAATTCTTTCATAATATCAACATAATCAACAGCAGTGTAAACTCCTAGTCGTTGTGCAGCATCTGAAAAATGCGAAAACAATTCACTTTGCGGTTCTCCAGATTCACGCAAAAAGTGTGCAGGCATCACAATCTTCTTTTTCATCATATCTTCAAAAGCAACAAGCACCTCACTTGCATCCACTTCTGCTGCTTTAGAAATAAACGATATATAAGCTTTTGCGTGACGGGCTTCATCTGAAGCAATCACTCCACACATCTTAGCTAACAATTTATCTCCTGATTGTTTTGCCAGTCCAGCTACTCTCCTATGAGATATGTTTGTAGCTATTTCCTGAAAGGAAGTATAAATAAAATTGCGGTAAGGATCTCTGCCCGTACCAATATCAAATCCATCTCGCAGCAGATACTGAACAGAAATTTCAAACTGTCTCATATCTACTCTTCCAGATAAGAATATATATTTATTAAGCAGGTCGCCATGGCGATTTTCCTCGGCGGTCCAAGCTCTCACCCATTTCATCCAGCCACCCTGCTCATGTTTTTCTACATCATCAACCATCGTCAACCATGATTCATAGGTCGGCAATGCCTCTTCGGTAACAGTATCTCCAATTAATACGGCCACTAAATCATACGGTAATTCTTTTGCACTGTCTTGTAGGTCCTTAATCTCTTGAAAAAAAGTATCTCTTGAAGCATCTGGCAAGAAATCAGCAGGCTGCCACATCTCTTCAACAGGCTTTAGGTACTCACTCATTTCGTTGAGCATGAATGGCTCAAGATATCTCATTACCTCTTTTCTCGATCCCTCGTGTATTGGTTGCATGGTATTTTCCATATATAGTGACAAATATAAGTATATGGATATAAAATAACGATTGACCTATCAACTTACTTGTCGAACAAACGGCCTAACTTTAAAATCAACAATCTATTTGTCAGTATGTTGTATAAAAAATTTAATTTCGTCTAAAATTAAAAAGTGTTGAATATCTTTTTTTATACCTAAAAATCAACCTTTTTACAAAAACTAGCTTTGTTAAACCAACGATCAGTAGTACTTATCACTTTAATTTGCTAATATTCAAAATCGGTTTGTATGATTTAGGAATGGGGCGCTTACTGTTTTTTTCTGCATGAAGTTTCTCTCGCATTTCAATGCTCGACAAGGATTTTTCTTTTTCTACGATTATTCTTGTCTTCTTTTTCCCTTTTTTTCTTTTTCCCCACCAAATTATAAAACCCGTTATTGGCAAACTTGCACCTATTAATGACGCGAAGAAAGCGATTACTTTACCCGGTAGACCTAAAATAGAACCTACATGGATGTCATAATTCATTTTCCGCAACTTCACCCCAAAGGACGCTTTTTCGAAATTGGCGCCGTAAACTTCATGGGCAGGCATTTCAGCTAGCGTATGCTGATCGAAGGAGTACGCTACATGATCATAATATTTACCGGCGCTCGGATAAATCGTAATATTAATGAGCGACTTTGCCTTACTGGTGTCTGGAAAGTTGTAGTAAAAACCTTCTGCATCCGGATGTTGTGATAGCACTTTATTCCAGGCTAAATCCATTGCTCTTTGTGGCGTGTAATGTTTTCCTAATTGAAGCGAATCAGATTCGTGCCGAGCGAAATCGGGAATTGATTTACCACCCGATGTACTCCAATATAGGCCCTTACTGAACCACTGTATGCCATATACCATCCCCGTGCAAGCAATGGCAAACACAATTAGTAAAGAATAAAACCCAAGTACATTATGCAAATCATAATTAACCCGTTTAAAAGTTCCTTTCCATTTTATTAAAAAGCTTTTTTCACGCGTACTTTTAGTCCACTTCCTAGGCCACCATAAAACCATTCCCGTAATAAGCGTTATTACAAAGATTAATGTGCTATAATTAACGATAGGCCGACCGATCTCCCATGGTAACCATAGAAATCTATGTCCATTAAGAATAAACCTAAAAAAATCAACTTCTCCTTTTTCCTGCACTTTTACACTGATTACTTCTCCCGAATAGGGATTTATTCTGAGCGAAGTCCCTCCTCTTCGTCCTTCCCCTAAGCCAAGATATATTGCCTTCCCCTGCTGGTAGGTAGCATATGCTACTTTTTTGTTCGGAAACTTTTCTTGCGCTATCTCCTGAAGTTGGGAGGGCGATAGCACCGGTTTATTTTGATATGCTATCCTTGTTTCCGGCTCTAAAATGTAGGCTGTAATTTCATCTTGGAACACCCATATGCAGGCGGTGACACAAACGATTACCATAATGATACCCGTGACAAGACCTAACCAAAGGTGTAACCAAGCAGAAATACGATAAAAAAGTGATCTAGATGCTGATTTTTTGGACGTGTTATTCATCATAAAACAATTGAACGTTTCAAATACTAGTAGTTTAATTTGTGAATAGCAGTAATAGTCCCGCCTTCCACTTGCAGACCTTTCTTTGCGGTTCCAAGATTGGCGTCAAACACATAAATATAACTTCCCTCGCTTGCTGTGGTAATGCCTATGTACCCTCGGATGCCATCTAATGGCGCATAATTGTTAATTGTGGTTACACTTGTGATATCATCTGGGGTACCGCTTACCCATCTAAAAGTTTTGTTTAACACATCTGCTACCGCAAATTTTCGTTTTGATCCACTTACACTCCCAGGTTCAGCATACATGGTTAAAATAAATTTATTTTCGCCCAAGTAAGTCCAGGCTGCTATATGATGTCCGCCAGAAGCCTCTTGAACATTGAAAAAATAATTCTGATCGAACGTTGTGGTTGTTCTCTCTATCCGGACTATTGCAGAAGGATTTTTGGTTGTAACCACCGTGTTATTCGTGGCCGCTGCCGGCGAAAAACCATAAACTTCGCCACTTTCTGTTTCAACCAGTCCGTTATTAAAATACGCACCAAGATAACTTGTACGATTATCACGGATAACCTTTTCCACCTTTAATTCTGGATAAGAAAGTACTGCTACCCAAGTACTATCAGGATAAGATGTTCCAAAAGCATCGCCACAGCAACCTTTAATACTCATATAAGGGGCAAACACCTTATTCCCAACCTGCGTCGCCCATGTAAAATGTGCCCGTTCCCCATTTCCTGCCAGCTGCACAATATTTATTTGTTCTTCACCAGCTACCCTATATTGTCTTGCGTCTACTCTATACATCTGAGAAAACTCATTCCCAGAACGAGGCACTTTCATAAGAAGAATATCATCCTGAACCGGCGCAAACACTTGCACGGTTTCTGTTTTGAAATCAGAAACTTTTACCAGTTTGCCAAGTGAATCCAGCCGATAAGTTGTAACAGCACCGGGATTTCCTTGGCCATATAGCAGACTAAAAAATCTATTCTTATGTGTAACATAGTACCTATAAGACCCATCTTGTTCTATACCATTTCCCTGCGTAGTGATCTTTCCGTTTTCTAGATCATCTGCCAATAACAAATAATCTGCAACTCCCTGTGTTCCAACAGGGGTGGCTGTAATTACGAATTTAGATTTACCTGTCAACACATCCTCCCCATCATTAACAGTAAAATACTCTAAGGGCTTATCACATCCAAGTAGCTGCACAGATGCGATAACAAATAAGAAAATTTTGTTGATCTTTCTCATGATAATTTTCTGATCTAAACTCAGCTATTCGCTCAGCTGATTAATTTTTTTATTAATAGTTATTTAAAAAATAGCGCAACTTTAGATAAAAACCACGCCCCGGTTTTTGCAAAGAGAAATTGTCGTACAACCTGTTGTCCACAATGTTCTTACATTCAAATGCTATATTATACTTACCATCATTCATCGTGTACATTACATTTACATCTTGGTTCCATTGTCTAGGTATATCGCGCTTTGTGAGCGCGTCTCCCTGGCTCGGCCACGATAAATAATAAGCATGTACATATAAAATATTGTAGCCAAAACTTAATATATTTCCTTTCTTACCAACGTTATTAAAAAACAAGGAAGCGTCAGCATTGCCAAACAAGTAAGGCATATTGGGTATACGATCTCTGTAGAGAGGGCTTTCCATAGTATAACCGTCTTCGAATTTTGTATTATTACGAAGGTTTTGATAGGTCATATTAACGCCAGCTGTAAATATTTTCTTATATGAATATCTGATTTCCCCATCAACTCCTAAATTGGTAACATCCGCAAGATTTCCCATCACTTGTTTTGTTTCATTTGGATTAAGCCGTGGCCTTATAAAGTCGGTTGCATACCTATAAAGGAGATTTCCATCTATACTGAAGTGATGTGTATGGTTAATATGCGTTTGGTAGCTAACCCCAAAATTAATATTATCGCTTTTCTCTGGTTTAAGATCTATATTACCTTCCAAGTTGATCAAGTCGCCAAATAGTTCATCGGTTTCAGGCAAGCGATAACTTTTTTCGTATGACGCCTTCAGTTGAAAAGAAGGCGTAACAAAATAACTGGTTGCCAAGCCATACCCCACTTTATTAAAACTACTTTTTTGCTCAAGATACGCTACATCCCCCCATCCCCCGCTTGGGTTATAGCTCTGTGAATATTTATTCCGTTGAGAGAAATATTTGACAAAAATTGAAGTGTTCCATTTTTCATTGGCTGCATACTTATAACCCAATCCCATTATGTTTTTGATATTCTTACGAGGCTGGTCATATTTACTGTTTTCTGGAAATAATTCATCTGAACCGGTCCTATTAAAGGTACTCAGTACATTGTTAAAGTTAAATGCATGCTTTTCGTCGATGTTATAGGAAAGATTCGCAGTTACAATTCCGTTATTATTTTTATACTTATACATGGAACGTTCCCGTTCGCTTCCCGCACCAGGATATTCCTTTACCTGTTGCAGCCAATTATAGCGACGATAAGCCGTATCTATATTTTGCTCTTCTCCTAAATTGATGTTTCCGGTGATTCTTAAGTCTAAGCCATTAATAAAAAGATTCTTTTTTAAATATTTCAAACTTGGCATTACAATATTACCCCTTCTATGCCAAGCACCAAAAACACTTTCCATGCGAGCACCTGTCTGAATTTCCGCATAATTTTTACCTAAAGTAATGCCCAGCAAAAGTTGATCAGCAAACTTCTTATCTACCACTCCTACATTGGCAATCACGGTTTCATTATGATAGTTATCGTGAAATCGTTTCACTTTTATGTTTTGGTAAACTTGTTGTGTATACAGATCTGCCTCTGTCACCGTTACTTTATAATCATTGTCTGAGTAATTCTGGAAGGCGTTTAACCGAAAGGTAAACCCTGAAGGAGAAGTGTAAGCTAAATTTACGGTAGATCGGTGCGTATTAAATGATCCAAATGAGTAGGATGCATCGATATAATTTTGGCGATTGCTTGCCGTTACGATATTCACTGCTCCTCCCAAAGCATCAGATCCAAGCCATACTGGTACAACACCTTTATAAACCTCTACCCGTTCGGCTAAATTGATTGGAATATTATTTATTTGGAAAGAAGATCCAAAATTATCCATTGGCACACCATCAATAAAGAATTTCACCTGCTTGCCGGTAAATCCATTCAAAGAGAAATTGAAACTTGAACCCACCCCACCATTTTCTCTTACCCGTACGCCCGAAACACGGTCAAGTGCATGCGATAAATCGAGTGTAGTATTATGTAGTTTACTAGCATCCAATGCTGTCACATTATAGGCCTGCCTATTCACTTCTTGTTGCTCCGTTCTACCGAGTACGGCAACCTCATCCATTTGATTTACACTCTCCTCCAATATAAAATCCACCACAGCCTGATCATTCGCTTGGATTAAAACAGTTTTCTCTTCCTTTTTATAGCCCAAGGCAGAAACAGTTATGAACTCCTTCCCTACCTTTAGATTATTTATTTTATATGCGCCATGTTGATTGCTGGTGGTTCCTACGCCGGCATGAAGACGGATGGAGGCTCCCGAAATAAGGCGTCCATTCTTGTCTTTAATGAGCCCTGAAATAGATCCTTGAGAAGATTGTTGGGCATAGCTTGAAAAAAAACAGACACAGAAGTATCCGTATAGCAAAATTTTCTTAATTTGCATTGCTTTTAATATTGACTAAGTGTTAAAAGTTTCCCTGACAAAAAGTTAGGTGGGCCGTACAGGTACGAACTGTATGGCCCTTTCTGTTAGGGCAAAGATAGTACCTTATTTAGATTAATTACAAATAATTTATTATTTTCGAAAAAAACCATTTAAAAACATTGCCAGGGCTATCTACGGCATAATATTATATTACATCTAATACTTCAAAATGATTAAGCTCATTGTCGAATAAAGTAAACTTTGCAGGATAATTTTCTGCTATTTTTCCTATCACACTAGACAAGCCAATAGCCTTAGCAGGTCGTATCGTGGCCATTTCAACAGATTCTTTTACTGTTAAACCTAATTCGTTTACCGCATTTCTTACCGCATCGGCAAGTGAAATATTTGCACCGGCTAAATTCCCATCGCTATTTATATATTCATCGTTTACCAACTTTGCATCGAACTCTTCCCATGTAAAGGATACTTTCTCTTTCCTTAAAAAAAGTGCATCCGAGATGAGGAATAGTTTGTCTTTTTTTAGTTGATGGGCAACTTTTGCGGCAGCGAAATCGACATGTTTGCCATCTAAAACTATGGGTGCATAAACATCCGAATGATCAAAGGTTGCACCTACCAATCCGGGAGCTCTATGTAAAAAGGGCGACATAGCATTAAATAAATGCGTCACCTGCCGAATACCGATATTAAAAGCTTTACTTGCCTCTTCATAAGTGGCATTTGAATGGCCGGCTGCCAATGCTATGCCGCTCTTTAATAAATATTCCAAGGTATCCTCATCAAACATTTCTGGTGCTATCGTCATTTGTATGATAGTGCCGTCTGCGTATTTAATAAGCTCTTCAATAAAGTCTTTATTTGGTTGTTGAATATATTTAGTAAGATGTGCCCCTCTTTTTATTGGATTTAAAAAGGGTCCTTCTAAGTGCATCCCTAATACACCAGTGTTTGAATGCTGCTTGCGATAATTTCTAATCGCTTCAATCCCTTTAAAAATATTGTCCTTAGAAGATGTAATCAATGTAGGAAGCATATATCCTACACCATCCAAAATGCTTGAAGTCTCAATATCGGCTATACAATCTTCTGTTGGAGTGGCCGTAAAATGATAATTTGCTCCGCCATTTACTTGAATGTCAATAAAACTGGAGCTAACATTTTCAACCACTTTATCAGCACTTGATTGATCACCTGTGCTTATCTTTTTTATTTTACCATGGGCGCATGTGATTGTTTGATTTTCCAGTATTTTCTCTCCAGTGTATATCTTGCGGGCAAATATGTTAAATTCCATCGTCGATGTTTTTGATTTCAGTAAAGATAAAAGCTTCTACTGAAATCACCTAAGCACAAAGAAAAAGACCTGCAAATAGGTTTGGAAATGGGGCTGCAACACAATTTGTTTTGCGCAAACAAACATGCGGTCTTCATGTTATATGGTTGATAAATAATGAAGAGCTAAGACATACAAAATGACTTAACTAACATATGGAGGATCGGATATTAATTAAGGTACGAAACAGTCCAATTATTGCAACGGCAATACATGACGGCCATTTCATCCCAATAGAGTTCCTTGATAACATCTCGCTTAAAGAACATGAGCGCAGCCGCGAAGAAGATCCTTATACGGGTTTTATGGCAGACTTGCCCGTCAATACGGTACTGGTAGAAAACTCACGCTTCGCAGCAGATTTAAATCGTCCTAAAAATAAATGCATCTACAAAACACCTGACGATGCTTGGGGATTAACCGTTTGGAAACAACCGCTCTCAAAACAAAAAGAAAGGCAACTCCTTCATTATTACGAGGCTTTCTATGCACGAATAAAGCAGCTGTTAGATAGTATAATAAGTCAGCACGGTTGCTTCGTGGTATTGGATATACATAGTTATAATTATAGACGAGAAGATCCCCATCAGGAAGCGCCTCGCTCGGAAAATCCGGAAATAAATATCGGCACAAAAAATAACCGGCACCATGTACGCGGATTAATAAATGCATTTATTGATTTTCTTTCCCACAGTAAAATCTGCGGGCACCGACCTGACGTTAGAGAAAATATAAAATTCCAAGGTGGCGAATTTTCTAAATGGATATCCACCCACTATGGCCAATATGGCTGCGTACTCTCCGTGGAATTTAAAAAAACATTTATGGATGAATGGACCGGACGGGTAAATGTCAAACACTTAATGGATATTCAGGCTACATTGAAGGGCAGCATTCCATTATTAAAAAAAGAAATAAAAAAGTTTAAAAGCTTAAACAATTCTATAGAATAATTACTATGGTAGAAAAAAACGAAAAGCTGCTGAATCAAATCCTCGACAAACTAAAAAAGGGTGATCCAATGCGTGTATCTTTACCTGGTAAGGGCATTTTAAAAATGGATAAACCTGTTCCTTTTTTGATTGTGTATCGCATTCCTCCTGATGGAAAAGATAATTTCACTTACAACTTAGGTCGCACAGAATCCTCGTACTTAATAACTCCGGAAAGTAAAAAAAACCCTATTGAACCGTTTATAAAAATCATAACCAACTACTTAGCAGACCATTTCGGCAGCTTTGTACTGGTAGAAGTTTGGCTGTCACGGCAAATCGCTGACTATGACTTCACCATTCACCTCAATCAAAAGGGTGCTTTAAGCATGGCGACAAAACTCACCGACGAATTAAGTAGCTTACGTATAGGAAACAGATATATTTCAGCAAATTTAGATAAACAGAAAACGGCCGTTGCTCCTCCTTATTACCCACCATTAATTGACAAAAGGGAGGGCAATCAGTCGGGCATTGTACAAGTTGGCATTGAAATAGCGCCAAATTTTAACGATGCTACAACTGGAAAACCTTACCCCTTATTTACAAGAGAATTACGTACTGCCTTTGGAAAAGCATTGAGAAAAAGCTTGTTTGAATTTGTAAGAACCAATACTTCTTACAATGCTACTCATTTTGAAATGTTGGGAACAACTGTACTTGATAACAAAGTATGGGACATCGACAACGAACTAGCAGAGTATAGTAATTTATTTGATTTTCTTTTACTGGTAACCCCTATCAATGTAGCAGATGCCTGGAAAAACTTTTCAAAAAGCAATTACCTAAAAACCCCAGCATTTCATTATAGGCCTATGCCTATAGAGCCCGAATTGATAAAACGCAAAATATACAACTTACCTATAGAGGATATTTCTGATCCTACCATAGCTTTCTTATTTCGTGATAAAAGAAAAGAAATTGATAGGATGCTCAACATGATGCTAGAAAGAGAAAAGCCTGATTTTATGCATAGCAGTTTACAGCTGTTTGGCAATATAGATGAACATTTATTAGATGTGGCAAAAGCTATTTTGGTGGCTGCCGAACCAAATCCAGAAAAAGAAAATGAGGAGCTATTAAATGCACAAGAGTTTGCTTTGATGGCAGAAGAAGAACTAAACTGGCTTAAACAACAGGATCATAATATTCTTACCGCTGTTAGAGTACGAGATGATGTGGAAGGCATTATGGTGTCTAGAGGAACCCTCAATATAAATAAAAATTACACGGTGCCCAAGCGAAGAGCTGTTGCCTTAATTCAACATGAAATTGGCACACATGTGGTTACTTATTACAATGGCAAGGCACAACCGTTAAAGTTATTTTATATTGGTGTACCAGGATATGAGCAATTACAAGAAGGGCTAGCCGTTTTTTCGGAATATCTATGTGGCGGACTTACCAATGAACGTCTAAGAATTTTGGCTGCACGCGTTGTTGCCGTTAACCATATGATTTCAGGCAACTCATTTGTTGATACCTTCTTTTTATTAACCGACAAACATCAGTTTACACCAGAAACGGCCTTTCATGTCACAATGCGTGTTTATAGGGGCGGAGGTCTCACCAAGGATGCTGTTTATCTAAAGGGGCTTTTAAATCTACTTGAGTATATTAAACAAGGAAAAGAGCTGGCGCCTCTATTGATTGGAAAAATACGACAAGATTACATTCCTGTCATAAATGAGTTGACATTTCGTGGGCTGCTAGCTAAAATACCTATTACACCAAGATATCTAAGTGCTCCGTATTTAAAACCCATGAACAATATAAAAAAAGGAGGAAATATTTTCAGTATGCTAAACTAATCGCTAAATAAAAGAATTAAAATAAATTTAATAATAAACCATTAAAAAAACACTTGGCCCCAATGAACATTGTTTTTGTTGTTAATCAGGTAATGAAAGAAACGCCGGGTTATACTACCACAGGCTTAGCTTTACAGGCCCATAAAATGGGGCATAACGTTTACTATATGGGGGTAGGAGATTTAGCTTACCTCGAGAATGAAGCCATGGGTGGATTAGCCCGTAAAGTGCCCAACAAACAATTCCGGGCACCAGAGACCTTTATTGAAGCCGTGAAATCCGTCGAAAAACTGAAGCTCGATAGTAGCAATATAGATGTACTTATTCTTCGAAATGACCCATCAGCAGACATAGATAAGCGACCATGGGCACAAAATGCTGGTATCGTTTTTGGGCAGTTAGCACAAAAACAGGGAATAGTTGTTTTGAATGATCCAACCAGTTTATCACAAGCTTCCAATAAAATGTATTTTCAGTATTTCCCGAAGCAAGTGCGTCCAAGAACAATTATTACGAGAAGTGTGACTGATATTGAAGATTTTTATAAAGCCAATGGCAACAAAATAATCCTGAAGCCATTACAAGGTTCGGGTGGACGAAATGTGTTTCTAATTAATAAACAAGAAGTCAAAAACCTAAACCAAATTGTAGATGCTATTTGTCGCGATGGCTTTGTGGTAGCTCAAGAATACTTACCTGCCGCTAAAAATGGAGATATTCGATTATTTTTATTGGACGGTGAACCAATCGTTGTAAATGGCCACTACGCTGCAGTACATAGATTACAGAAAAAGGGTGAGATAAGAAGCAATATTCATCAAGGGGGGAGCGCTGGTAAAGCAAGGATAACTAAACGGATAAAGCAAATTATTGATCTAGTAGGCCCGAAGCTAAAAGAAGATGGTATGTTTTTAACGGGTCTTGATATTGTTGGAGATAAATTGATGGAAGTGAACGTCTTTAGTCCTGGGGGACTCGTCCATGCATGTGAGTTATATGGTGAAGACTTTTATACGCCAGTCATTAAGGCAATTGAGGCCAAAGTTAAATAGTTAAAAAATCAATTTATCTACATTTGTACAATTATTCAAATTCCGCTACCTTCGGATACGAGACATTAGTAATACCATAGCGTGATTCACATTTATACATTACGGATAAAAAAAATTATTGAAGAAACGAAAGACGCAAAGTCGTTTATTTTAGAAAACTTAGATAAAAAGGCTTTAGATTATCAATCTGGACAGTTTTTAACATTATTATTCGAACATACAAATGGAACTGAAATCAGAAGGAGCTATTCTATTAGCTCTTCTCCAGCATCTGATAAAGAGCTCGCCATTACCGTAAAAAAAATATCCAATGGAGAATTTTCAAGAAAATTAGTAGACCATGCTAAAGTTGGAACAATTTTAAGAAGTATCGGTGCATCAGGTTTATTTACTTTACCGGCAGATATGCAAGCTCAACGTTTCTGTTTCATGGCTGCTGGTAGCGGTATCACCCCTATTTTTTCTATCATAAAGACCTTATTATACAAACACCCTAGTACCTCTATTCTATTGGTGTATAGCAATACCAACCAAGATTCAACAATTTTTTTCAGTCAGCTGTTAGCACTGTTGAAAAAATTCCCAAATCGCCTTTCCATTGAGTTTCTTTTTAGTGATTCGTCGCATATTTTTGAAAGCAGGCTTACACAATCCGTCATTGACATTTTAGTTTACAAGTATGCACTTTATACGAATCATAGCACCTTTTTTTATTTATGCGGGCCACATGCCTATATGCGTATGATTTCCATAAAATTACGTGCAGACGGAATTGAGGTCGAGCGGATAAAGAAAGAATTGTTTGTTGTTGATAAACCTTCATTTAAATTGCAAGAACCACCTGATCAAGAAGCGCACGAGGTAGCATTAATTTTAAACAAAAAACGCCATATTATAAGTGTGAAATATCCCCTCTCCATTTTACAAAGTGCAAAAAAACGATCGATCCCTATCCCTTACAGTTGTGAGAATGGGCAATGTGGCGCTTGTGCCGCCTTGTGCACGAAAGGAAAGGTCTGGATGCGATACAATGAGGTGCTAGGAGATAAAGCCTTGGCAGAAGGATATGTCCTTACGTGTACAGGTTATCCTATTAACGGACCTGTTGAACTAAATTTTTAAAAAGACACCTTAATAGATCCTAATATTGGTTAGTGTCTCATGCTGAAAATATGCTTTGTTGTCACCAAGAAAGCATATTATCCTTGAAGCACCTCCTTTTGTACTTATTCTCAATGAACAGACGTTCTGGAAAACAGATTAATGATAATCACCCCCGCAATAATGAGTAGTATACCTAATATTGCTGGCAAATCGGGTACCTGTTTAAATAGAAAAATACCTGTAACACTTATCAGAATAATGCCCACACCCGACCAAAGCGCATAAGCAATACCTATTGGCATTGACTTTAACGTTAAGCTTAAAAAATAAAAAGCCCCGATATATCCAATAATAGTGATCGCTGTAAATAGAGGTTTTGTAAACTGCCCAGAAGCTTTTAAGGAAGTGGTGGCAATGGCCTCTAATATAATAGCCACCATTAAAAATAGATAAGATTTGTTCATAATAAGCGGTTCTTGCCTCTAAATTTACGTAAACAGCATTTAAGCGAATGAAAAAGGCAAGTAAGATTTCTCTATACTTGCCATGGTTTTTCATGTGTGTTTAATCTATCCGATTTAACCCAACAAAGATACAATTTATTATGCATACATAAAAATGGTTGTTTTCAGTGATTTTAAATTGAAATAGTATCTTTACGTCTTTGACATCATACATTACGCAATACCTTCTACTGAAAAAATGACAGACATTAAGCGATTTTATGGGGTATATCTATGTCTTTTGCTCCTTCTACTATCTGGTAACGGCAGGGCGCAAAACATCAACGATTCTCTTAATAATGAATTAAAAAAGAAACATCTAAAGCCTGGTGAAAAGGTCATGATTATGGGCAAATTAGCGCATAGATTATATTTCCTGAATCAAGAAAAAAAGGCCGACTCGCTGATGCGATTAGCACTTCTCACTGCTAATACCATAAAGGACGGTCAATACAGTGCTTATATTTATGCCATCAAGGCCTTTCAGAGTCGAATCACTGAAAAGGACAAAATGATCACAAAGAAACTGCTTGATAGCGCAACTTTCTTTGCTAATAGAACCTCCAACAATACTATCAAAGGTTATGTTTTCTATTGTAGTGGATGGATCGACAGTAGAAACGGAAAACCTAACGAAGCGATCAAGTTTTTTTTAAAAGGACTAGAACTATTAGACAAAGGACATACCTTACAAGATTTAAAATACAAAGCCAATGTCTATTCGGAACTAGCTGCTATATATTCTGAATGGGAGGACACTGAGAATTTTGGTAAATACGTACGATTAGGCCTTTCGAATGCATTAGAGAGCCACGATATAGACAACAAGGCCTCTTCTCAGCAAATGCTCGCCAGTTATTTTGAGCAGCGCTATTTGAAAGACAGCACCAATAGAACCTTACTTGATTCGGCATTATATTATAATAAACAGGCCATTGCCACCATTCAGAATAACAAAGAACAGATTAGACTGCTATCGCAATTACCTTTTACAGCAATGAATGTCGCTAATTTATATGCGCAGCATTTTCCTTCGAGCTATCGTGATAGTATTCATATCTATCTCAATATAGCTTTACAAAAAGGGATAGAAACGAAGCAATACACAGTTGTAGCCAACAGTTACGGAATGATGAGTGATTTAGCCCTTGCCGAAAACAAGCTAGATAAGGCAGAAAATTTACTGAATAAAGCCGCTGGAGTTATCATGCAAGATAATATGCCCGATCAACATACTTTATCGCAAGTATTTCTTAATCTATCTAAAATCGCCGAAAGAAAAAAAAACTATCGATCGGCGCTCCAATATTATAAGCAGCATAGTGAAGTCCATCAATCCATTTTTGATGCAGAAAAAATGCGTATTGGCAAAAGTTTGGCGGCTCGATATGAAGCCGAAAAAAAGGAGCAGCAACTGGCCGCTATGCAACATAAAATCATCTTTTCAAAGAAGCTAAACACTGTTTATTTCGTGCTAGCTATCACTTTTCTTTTTGCATTGTTATTATTGTATTACGCTTACATTCAGAGAAATAAAACACTAAAACAACGAGAACTTGTTCATCAGTTGGAAATCGAAAAAATAAACCAAGAACATCAAATATCCTTACTTTCTGCTATGTTAGAAGGGCAGGAAAGTGAGCGGTCTAGATTGGCTCGCGATTTACACGACGGACTAGGAGGGTTAATTTCGGGTATCAAATTAGATTTAGCTGAGCGCACTAATTCACTAACGGAGCAAGCTTCCAAGTCAATGTTTACGCCTGTACTAAAACATATTGACTATGCTATACATGAACTACGTAGAATTGCCCATAGCATGATGCCCGAGCTATTACTTAAAGCAGGCTTATCAGAAGCGTTCAAGGAGTATTGTAGAAACCTAAAGAAAGAGCATTTTGAAGTTATTTGCCAAGTATTCAATTTTAAAGGCATGGATAAGGAGCGAGAAGTGGTACTGTATAGAATTATGCAAGAATTGCTAACAAACGTTGTGAAGCATGCACAGGCAAAAACAGTACTTGTACAGTTACAACAAAGTGACGGGTTGATAAGCCTTACTGTGGAAGATGATGGAATAGGTTTTGATGTAAACGATGAAAAAAACAAACAGGGCGCAGGCTGGAAAAATATACAGTCACGAGTTCAGTATTTAAAAGGAAGCATTGAAATATACTCTGAACCAGAAAAAGGCACAACTGTTACTATTGAATGTAAATCTAGCGAGAAAAAAAGGGAAAAAATTGCACTCACTCCCTGAAAATAGGGGTTTTACTAATTACAAGCTCATTCTTTTTTGAAAACTGGTAACTTGCAACAAATATCGGGTTCATGCTAAAGATAATTGTTTTATGGTTGTTAACTGTTCCTCCTGTGTTTGCTTCAGGGTCACAGAAACCATCATCTTTCCTGATAGATAGTTTGAAAAATGAACTTAAGTTTGCCACTTCAGACACCACAAAATCACGTCTGCTTGTAAGTATAGGGAATCAGCTGAGTTCTTCAGATAGCACGAGCGGTTTAAATACATTAAAAGCAGCATTAAAATATGCCTCCAAGTCAAGTGACAGCTACTATTTGGCAAATGTATATACCTCTCTCGGCAGATTCAATCAATTTTACGGTATTGTCGATACTGCTAAAAATTATTATAAAAAGGCAGAAATGGTATTAGCCAAGCATCCCGCTACGGCTCGCAATCAAAAACTCCTATTACTCATAAAACAAAATTATTTAAGTTTAAGGGCAAAAGAAAACCCTAATGAAGCGTTGAAAGAAGCACTATCATTAATTCCATTAGCCGAGAAGGTAGGCGACCAGGTAACCTTAGGCAACATTTATAATAACATAGGTGTTTGGTTTATGAATATTTCTGAATATGAAAAAGCGATAGATTATTTCAAAAAAAGTGTTTCGGTAAAACTAGTTGAACCCCGGCAGTATGCTCGCTTTGCCTATTCATATGTTAACCTTGCGGCCTGTAATTACCGCAGGGATCGCGTAGATTTAATGCCCCCCTATCTTGATGAGGCAAAAAAGAACCTGTTAAAGGCTAATGATCGCCAAGAAGTTTGGGCCTGGTATTATAATTACTACGGTCTTTATGCCTATGAAAAGAAACAATATAAACGTGCAGAAAAAGATCTTCTTAATGGCCTATCCATCGCAAGAAAGGAGAATGATGCACTTGCTCAAAGTAATCTCTTAAGTACGCTAGTCAAAATTAATCAGGCAAAGGGTAATTATCTCAGTGCCTTAAAATATGCGAAGGCAGACTATCAATTAAAGTTAGATAGCGAAGGAAATCATTTGGGCACCCTTCAAAGTCTCGCGGAGATTAATGGAAAATTAGGTCGTTATAAAGAGGCCTATGCAGCGATGCAAACATACACCGCTTTATCCGACAGCATTCAAGCACATGAAAAGAATTCTAATCTCAATGAAATAGCGCAAAAATTTGAAGCAGCAGATAAAGAGCGACAGATACTCCAGTTGCAGCACGATAATGAAGTCAAGTCGTTTGCACTTCAAAAAAACCGTCTATATACCGGCTTATTAACGGCTGTATCACTTTTACTGCTTACCTTAGTCATCCTATATTTTCAGTTTAACCGCCATCATAAAAAGCAGCTAAAACAACATAAACAGCTTCACCTACTAGAGATGGAAAAGATAGGTCAAAAAAATAAAATCTCCCTCCTTTCTGCGATGCTTGATGGCCAGGAATCGGAGCGAACAAGGATAGCACGTGATTTACATGATGGATTAGGCGGTTTCTTATCAGCGTTAAAAATTGAACTTTCAAGTACCTTTAAGACAGAAACAGTAGATCAATTCCTCGCGACAAATACGTTAAGCAGGATAGATTATGCTGTTGATGAGTTACGATTTATATCGCAAAATCTAATGCCCGAAACACTCATCAAATATGGACTGGGAGAAGCGATTAAATCGTATTGCACCAGAATGCGTAATAAAGGTATACAACTGCTTTGTCAGATATTTCATTACAGCAATGATTTAAGACAAGATAAAGAGTTAATTTTATATAGAATTATGCAAGAGTTGGTAACGAATGCTATTAAGCATGCGCAGGCAACAACCATCTTTGTACAGCTTTTAAAAAGTGATAATAAAGTGACTTTAACAATAGAGGATAATGGAAAGGGCTTTGATAAAAGTCTCCTACTTAAAAACCGATCGGGTAGCGGGTTGACAAATATAATGTCAAGAATTGAATATATTGATGGTGAACTTGACATACATTCTGAGCCTGGTAATGGAACAACTTTCACAATAGAATGCATTATAACATCATGATAAAAGTTAGTATAATCGATGACCATCCCATTGTAATAGATGGACTCCAGAACCTATTTTCCAATCATACGGATATCGAATTAGTTGGCGCCTATAAAACAGGGCACGAGGCATTAGATGCCTTAAAAAATCAGGAAACTGAAGTTGTGCTATTGGACATTAACTTGCCTGATATGAATGGCATTAATTTATGCGGCGATTTAAAAAAATTATACCCTCAATTAAAGATCATTGCCCTAAGCCTACATAACGAACACGCGGTAATAAGGAGCATGCTGCAAAATGGCGCACTCGGTTATGTCATCAAGAATGCTCCCGGCAATGAGATTTTGGAAGCTATCCATGAAGTAGCTTATGGTCACAAATATCTTTGTTCGGCAACGCGGGCGACCATGACAAATGCCGAAGCCGACCAGCATGTAACCGTTCCGCTTATTACTCGAAGAGAAAAGGAAGTACTGCAGCTAATAGGTAAAGGGTTAACCACACAACAAGTTGCCGATCAATTATTTATCAGCCCACATACCGTAGAAAGCCATCGAAAGAAATTAATGGAAAAATTTGAAGTAAGTAACATCATTTCAGTCATTAAACTTGCTACTGACTATAGACTGCTGTAATTGCAGGCTGCTTTTAAAAATCAGCGTTATCCTCTTACACCATGTGAGGGGTGCTTACGCTACTTTTCAGCTATCTTATTTATTCATTAACGATTTCTATTCTTCTATTAATGTCGTATCCTGCCTCATCTGTTACGGTGATAAAATACAAACCTGACTTGACTTTGAGAGGCATCTCGTGAAAAGTTTGCGTAGATCCCAAAAATTCATTATTTGCATACCAAAACAGCCTCATTTTGGGTTGCGTATGTGCTACCTTTAGTATCAAGGGTTGTACCTCACCTGTAAAATCTTTCGTTAAATAGATTTTACTCTCAAACTCTTTAGGATAAATAAAATCCATACCGCCACCAGACGAAACTATGCAATCCTCCCGGTACGGAGGTAAGGGCATATAATCAGCATGCTTACTCTTATAATACCATTCCATTACGGGGGGCAGTACAAACCAGGTCTTATTAACAATTTTGTCGACGGGTTCGCAGTCACTATTCACTCTGTATCGTTCGGTTTGATCCAAATGTACTAATTGATGATATGAACAGATTTTGGTACGGAGACCATTAACTGGAATCAACGCCCTTATTTTGGGGCAATTATCCTGTGCTAAATTCCCACTTAAGCTACAGACATCTTCCTCCACCAAATTGCTATATGGTGTAGCAAACCAATTCGACCTTGGCAATAGCCTGAACACATCGAAGAGCAGGGGCGCCGCATTTCCTACACCCGTAAGCTGAGGTCTTCCCTCACCTGTAGCGTTACCCACCCAAATGCCAACAACATAATCTTTTGTTGTACCAATGGCCCATGCGTCCCGATTACCAAAGCTAGTTCCCGTTTTCCAAGCGATCTCCAAAGCCGAATCATAGAATTTCCAAGCCTCATCCCCTTCCGGCCTGTTCACCTCTTTCATAGCATTGTATGTTAGCCATATCGATCCGGCATTCAATACATTCTCTTGCCGCTTTGCTTTTCCAAAATCGAGTGCCGTTTTAGCGTAAATATTTAAATCTGAAAACTCATTTACCCTATATGCCTCGTTAGCACTGTAATAATTGAGTGTAGAAGAAAGATTAGCGTATGTTTTACAAAGATCCCAAAGATTAGACTCAGCACCACCTAAAATAAGCGATAATCCGTAATGATTAGGATGCTTATTGATATTTTTCAAGCCGAAATATTGGAGTTCCTCATAAAATTTGTAGATACCATATTGTTGGAGCATAAGCACACTGGGAATATTGAGTGAACGGGAAAGCGCCATATGTGCTGGAACGGCCCCATCGTATGTGCGGTTAAAATTCTCAGGGCTGTATCCCGCTATTTGCGTAGGCACATCAGCTACCAGGGTATTGGGTAATATTTTTCCATCATTTAACATCCCTGCATAAAGTAAAGGTTTCAAAATACTGCCTGTACTTCTTGGGGCCATTATAATATCAACATCTTTCTGATGCGATTGATCGGTAGGAGCATTCCCCACATAGGCAAGCACTTTTCTACTCTTTACATCTATTACTAAAACGGCCAAATTGTACACTTCATTTTGCTTATACTGCAAATAATAGTGCTCTGCTAGCTGATTTACCCGTTGCTGTAATTCCATTTTAATGGTCGACCGCAGCCGCTTCCCCTCATTCGCCTGTGTTACTTTACCGAGCAGATGGGGGGCTATTTGCGGCAAATTAAAAGGTTTCTGAGGTAATGTCTCTTCCAGTGACAATATATAGGTAAGAGAGTCTATGATATTTCTTTTATATAATTTATGCAATAGCCCGTTCCGTTTCTTACGTAAAAGTGATTGATTTTTACCTGGATATATCAAGCTAGGTGCATTAGGTAATACAGCTAAAGTTGCTGTTTCAGCCCATGAAAGCTGATTTGGTTTTACACCAAAATAACGCCAGGATGCCATCTCCAAACCAACCACATTCCCCCCAAAGGGAGCGTGTGCACTATAAAGATTCAGTATTTCGTCTTTGCTATAACGTAATTCTAGCCGTGTAGCCAATATAAGCTCGACAAATTTCTCGAAATATGTTCGCCGTTTCTGCTCCCTCGATAGACGGATTACTTGCTGCGTTATCGTACTCCCCCCTCTAACAATCCTTTTGGCTTTGTTATTTTGTATAAAAGCCTTTATCATGGCCACCGGGTTAAAACCCAGATGGTAATAAAAATGCTGATCCTCATAATTCACAATGCAACGCTTAAATTTTTCCGAAATGGTGTCTTGCTCTGGAAATCGCCATTGTCCGTCACGTGCTATTTTAGCACCCAATAAATCACCTTCATCACTTTCCAGTACGGTTACATAAGGCGTATCGAACAGGGTTCTTGGCAAACAGAAATAGTATATACCTAATAAGAATAAAATTAAGATGCTTTTCACCTTGTTGTGTAGCACCCAATTTTTAAGAATATTTAACTTATCTTTTAGTTTTTTCAGTAACATTTATTGCTCCTGCCTTACGAACACTATTATCAAAAGTCTGCATTCGGTAACCCGCAACTCACAACTCACAACTACTTAACCACCTGAATCCACTGTCCTTTTGTTCTTGCCAAGAATGAATTATCATACATAGCTTCACATTGAACACCTGGCAAATAGTATCTTCCCAAATAAGAAGCGTTTAGTAGCATTTGAAACGTACGGCTTTCACTGCCATTCAATCCAAAATAGAAAGAAGTTCTATCGTCTCTAATATCCGTATAGTCGGCTTTGTTTTGTCCAAAAGCTCCATAATCTGTATATCGAGTGTTTACGATTTCCCACCCCGAAGGAATTATCTGTGTAAGTGCGATATTCTCTACCCTGTCTAGACTTTGGTTTTTCACGGTGACAAGCGCTATGAATTCTGTTCCTTGGTTCAGAGAAGCAATGTCTATGGTGTGTCCTTTTCTATTTTGAAATTGGACGGTAGCACTCAAATTGCGTTGGATGACCTGTTCTTCGCCAACGGGTAATATGCCACTATTCAACACTTTCACATAGATCGTATTTTTATCTTTATTTTTCAAGACAATACTATTGCCCCCTTTTGCCACGTCGAGCTTACGATCGGCAAAGGCTTTCGCTGTTTGTATCCCTTGATTTTTACCTTGATAGGTGTACTGCATATTCACGCCTTTACTACCATTCATTTTCGCAAACCTAGAGATCGCATATAAACTATAGGACGTGGTTTGTGTGCTCATCCAGGTGCCAGACGACAGATCTTTTGCGATTCTGATAGCCAGCGGGAATGCTTTCGCCGTTTGCTTCAACAAAAGCAAGGTTTCTAACGCCATTGCCCTGTTCCGCTCTGTAGAGCCATAATAGAAATAATTATATGCACTGTTGGCGTTGTCGATACTACTTTGACTTAGCAGGTCATTGCCCGCATTTTTTTGTCCCGCAATGGCATACGCGGCCGCTAGCCTTAAGCGGGTTTCATTAGATATGCCCACTGTTTCACGTAAACGGTTCATCGATGCTAAATCCGAAGATCCTGCTAAAGCAAGCGTATACAAGCGATAAGCCTGCGCAAAATCGCTTCCTTGGTGCGTTTCCATTCGCCATTGCTTCGCTGCTTTCTGTTGATAAGCTATCCACTTACTCTTGAAATCAACAGGTAATATATACCCCTTTGCTTCCGCTTCTATTAAGAAATGTCCCGCATAGGAAGTTGACCAGTCATCTGCCACACTTAACCCTGGCCAATAGGCAAATCCACCATTAGTAAGCTGGAAACCTGCTAGCTTGCTAATTCCAGCAACGACATTTCGTTGAACACTTTCTTGTTTACTCTTATCAATATCTATAACATCGCTGAGATACAGCTGTGGAAAAACACTTGAAGTTGTTTGTTCTAAACAACCATGCGGATATTGGATGAGGTAGCTCAAACGGCTATTAAAATCAATAGATGGGAAAGAAGATACTTCCAAACGCGCTGCATTGCTGCCTGTTACCCCAAAAGTTTCCCAGTTAATTGTTTTTTGTTCATTAGCGTTCAGTACCAGCTCTTTATAATCATGCGTAATTGGATTGGGATTTGTGATAGCTATTTCCACCGGATAAGAAGACCGTTCTTTCCCAGAAGTGGCAATTACCTCTATTTTGCCAATACCAGTACCATCTCCCACTTCCAAATCAAAATACACCATTTTTTCATCAGGTTGTGAAAAGCTTACAGTTTTGGTATTTCCGCCCACCACCTGAATCCCTTTGCTCGTCTTAAGCTGCACGGTGGCATTTTTAACATGATTTTCCATGGCAAATATGGTAACCGGAAGCGTCACCTTTTCAGATGGTGATATTTTTCTCGGTAAGGAGGCTAATACCATCAATGGACTTCTAACCGGGCTCGCTTTTTCAGTACTACCATAGGCACCCTTCGTTGCATCACCCGCAACCACCATTGTTCTAACTGAGCCAATGTAATTGGGTATGCTCACTTTATGCGTATTATTTCCGTTCTTTGGAAGGTTAAAAGGCCCTAAATAAATAACCACCGGTTTAAAACGATCGGCATTTTTTGCCTCTCCTCCACCAATGTCTTCATCTCCACCAATACTGAATACCTGATTCACCTTTCCACCGTATGCACCAATCACATCATTATATACATCCCAAGTTTTAACGCCCAATGCTTCTCTTGCATAAAATTTATTCCAGGCATTCGGTGTTTTAAAACGCGTAAGATCTAACAGCCCTTCATCTACAATCGCTACGGTATAAGTCATCGCCCGACCTTTCTTTTCTTTAACATTTATATTAACCGTTTGCTCGGGTCTTAATACATCTGGCATAGAGAGTACGGGGGCTAAGATGGTTTCTTTATCTAACACTTCAACCGGAATGATACCGTATAAGCGGATTGGTGCATCGTTTAATGTAGAGGCATGCGGCTGTAGTAAGGTAATATTAACATAAACATTGGGCGCCATTTTAGCGGTAATAGGTATCTCCAATTGCGTTTCGCCTTTTTTAGTCTCTACCCAATGTGTTTCAAGCACTTGCGAACCATTTTCAATGGACACCAACGCCCTACTTCCCGCGCTTGAAGGAAATGAAATACTCATTTTTTCCCCTACATTATAGCTCGTTTTATCTGTTGAAAATACTAGCATGTTGGCATTGGTACCGTCTGTATTCTTAGTCTTCGCCGACCAATAAGGCCAGTCAATCAACACTGTTTCTCCCGTAGCGTGGCCGCCATCCCCATCGGTTACATGAATAAAATACCTGCCCCAATCATTTTCATTTATAGTGAACTGCACACTTGTCTTCCCATTAGTTCCTGTACTCACTCTAAAGCTTTCTATCGGTGTTTTGCTTGACGCAGCGCTAAAGCTCGATAAGTTATCGTTCGAGGCATCCCACCACCAACGCCATTCAACTTTATAAACTTTTACTTCAATGTTTGCTGTTGCTTTTGGTTTTCCATGTTCATCTACAGAAACAATGTCAAAGCGGTTTAACTTACCTGTTTCCAGCATTCCGTACTTATTTGGTTCAGGCGATTTAATCCCTAAATACGTACGATAGGGTGAATACGTAGCAGTAGCGATATCCGTGCTAAAATCGCCCCCATTTTCATAAACTTTAGTAACAAAAGCCGCCTTTAGCATTCCCGGGGCCTGTCCATGAAGCTGTGGCTTAATGCCTATCGTTGCTTTCCCGGACTCATCCACATTACCAGAGAATACATTAATTTCTTCTGCACTAAACTTACGGGAAGGATCATCAAACACATAATTATTAAATCCCTTAAAGCTCGTTTTCATCGGGTAAAATTTTGCTTGCATCTCCGTTTTGAGATTTTTGGCAATCGCTCCATGTAGCCAAAACACGGCTATCTGATCCGTCGTATTTTGATTGGCTGATAATATTTTCCCTGCCAAATTATTTTTTATCTTCAGCCTATTCGGTTTAATCGTTTCAATTTTAACCTGCTTATAAAATTTGGCGCCGCCGATACTTATCACCGCTTCCCAATTACCCGTGGAAGCTTCCTGTTTCGTCGGTACAGTAAAACTATAATGGTTATGTTCATTATATTTCTGCACCTGCTGGGTTATCAGTTTACCATTAGGGTCGGTTAAGCGCAATTTTACAGGATGTGTTGATGGCAGTTTATTCGCCTGATCGTTTAACATAAATGAAAGATGCAAGGTGTCTCCAGGTCTCCAAACACCCCGCTCTCCGTAAATAAATCCTTTTAAACCTTTCTGCAATTCATTACCTGAAACATCAAAATTGCTCAGCGATAACGAAAGTCCATCGTCCAATTTAACATAGGTGCTATTATTACCTTGCTTTACGACGACAAAGTAGCCACGTTTCGTATCTTGCAAGGTGGCCGTTCCCTCCTCATTCGTGCTTACTTCACCAACTTTTTGCTTTTGGTAATCATATAAAGCTATTACGGCCCCTACTACCGGCTTAGTACTTATAATATTGTTTACAGCAAAGAAGTAGCTGTTGTTTTTACCCATTTTAGCAATCACCCCTAAATCTGTAGCGAGTACATTCGTAGATACTTTATTATCGTAATAGTAGTATGAGTTAGAACAAGGGTCTTCTCTTTCTTGCCAGTTGTAATCATCGTAATAAGGGTAATCCCCATCTACATTGGCCCGCTCATTCTCCTGCTCTTCCTCTAAAGCTAACTCATCATTTGTGTCTGCTTCGCCTGTTGGCGACTTTTCACCACATGGATAGAGAGAGTATGCCTTCTTATAGCTAAATTCCACGTGATAGATCGCTCCCGGATCGGGCTTTATCAGTTCCGACAGGTCGAGTGCGAAAACATTCCATTTTCCGTTATTATATAACTTATTCTGCGTTAGCTCTAGTCTTTTTTTGGCAATTGGCAATGCTACCTTTCGTAAATTATAGCTTCCATTTATTTCATTATCTTGCAGGAACTGTAAGATGTTATCCTGATAAATCTTATAAATCTTTACATCTATAGCCTTTAAGTTGGCCGCTTCGAAATTAATCTTCAGGTTGTTTGAGCTGGGTAACAGTGTGCCATTTTTAAGCATCCGAACACCTGGCTTAGTCTGTTCAAATAGTATCTTCTTGGCATAGCTTTTTTTCAACTTCTGCCCGTCAACGTTTTCAATTCCTTGAAAAACTTCCAGCAAGTGTTCTCCCTTTATTAACTCACTTGAAAAAACTTTAAGCACATTTCCATCAACGGCATACGTGAGGTTACGTACCGAATCGATCGTTACCAGTCCCTCAAAATTCTGATTTTTCTTCAAAGGATCGGAGAAATTTACTAGGAGCATTTGGCCATTATCTTCTGCTATGGATGTTTTTAGCACCTTAAAATTACCTTTCGCGGCAATTTCAACAATTTCTTCTCCCTCTTGCTCAATATCCAGATCGTTACCATTCCAGGCAATCTTAATTTTACCATCGGTTTTCGGTCTTCTTATACTGTCGATAATAAAGCGAAATTCAGATCCAGATTTTACGGCATCAAAGCGGATGGGTAAGCGCTTTCCCTCTTGTTCGGCATAAACGAGTTTAGCCGCCGATTGAGCATCCAAATGATCGCTGGTCCGAAGGGTTGCATTTAGGAACTGCCAATCCTGGTTGTAAGATTGTAGTTCTTTTGTGACCACAACAAAATCTTGTTTAATTGTTTTTACAGTAAAGTTGAAAGTAGCAAGTTCTTTCGGAACATCTATAATATCATCCAAATTAAAAGACACTTGATACTCCGTGTCTTGTTTAAGACGTTCCGTAGGTTTAAAAACAACCGTATTTTGAGAAAGGGCAATAACCTTCCCGGCTACTTTTGGATTTATTTCGAAAAGATTCTTATCTAATTCTTGATTCGGAGCCCATTCTTTTTTATTAAATGCCAACACTACACGGAAATCTGACTCTGATGAAACAACACCTGAAGTAAATTCAACAATATACTTTTTGAATAAAGAAAAATCTGAATTAAAATCACGTGCATTTTTTTTCGTACAAGAAGAAATGACTAAAAATGCTAAACAAGCTATAAGGTATTTAGTTGTTTTCATAGAGCAAGAATTAGAGGTACTTGATGAGATAATATATATGTCTAAAGAATATAGCTATAAAAGATTTTTAAAGGTATGTTTATTTTTTATCAAACATATAAAAGAATTAACGTTATAGTAGATGATCACCACCTGAGTGTAAACCTCACCTTATTTCACAAAAAAGCCACCCCCCAAGGAAGGTAGCTTAACCCATGTTATGAAATTATACTATTAAAAATCATTTTAGAACCTTGTTACAATCAACAAAGCTAAAACAAGCAAGGTTCAAAAGAAATACCTGAAAATAGGTATTTAAAACCACCGTTTGGATCCAGGCCTTCTCATTTCATGATCTAAAGAATAAGGGCCCGACCCTATAACAAAGAACACCAACAATAATATCAGTACTACAAGCGATAGCCAAAACTCCGAATTCATGAAACTAAACCCGTTTGTAATGTTTACAAAAAAGACCGCTCCAAAAAGAACCGGCAACTGGAAGGCTACGGCTATCCTAGTTACTAATCCGAGTGCAATAAATATCCCCCCAACTAAATGTGCAAACGCAATATAATGCACTGCAGACCATATAGACAATTGAAAATTGGTGTTTTCAAGTAACCGAGCTACAGAATCTGTATCTGCAATAAAGCTCACGCCTTTTGCAAAAATCACGATACCTAATATAATTCGCATTACATCAAGCCAGCGGGGATGATGCCTATCACCCCAAAGTTCTATCCTATGGATTAGGTTCATACTAACCTCCTTTCTAATTGGTTATATAAAGATAAGGAAAATAAAATCGGAAAAACGAATTTATTTATTGGCTTTTAGTTATTGGTTGTTTGTTATTGGTATGAAGACGTAAGTATCGGGTATCAAGATTACATTAGTTGTGAGTTATCAGTTCCAAGTTGTGCATATTATTAAAGCACCAATTATTCTTGCTTCAGTTACCGATCACTACTTAACAATTTAACTACTCAGCTGCTCAACGATTTAACTACTCAACTACTCAACAATTTACTATTACCCCAGTCTACCCAAAAAGATCGCTGCTTAAATAGCGATCGCCTCTATCACAAGCAATGAAGACAATAAGACCTGATTCCAGCTCACTCGCTACTTTCAATGCTGCAGATAGCGCACCTCCAGTACTCATTCCCACAAATATCCCCTCCTCCTTAGCCATTTGCCGCGCTTGAAAAGTGGCATCTTCTTGTGAAACATCTATTACGCGATCTACTCGCTTTGGATCATAAATTTTCGGCAGATACTCTGTGGGCCAACGCCTGATTCCCGGAATGGAAGATTCTTCGGTAGGCTGACAACCCACTATCTGAATCGCCGGATTTTTTTCTTTTAAAAACATAGAATTACCCATGATACTACCCGTCGTACCCATTGCGCTTACAAAATGGGTAATTTGCCCATCGGTATCTTTCCATATTTCAGGACCAGTAGTATTATAATGAGCCAAATAATTATCGGGATTTGAAAACTGATTTAAAACAAAATAACCTTCTTTGGCCCCTTTTTCTTCCGCATAATCTCTGCAAATTTCTATGGATTCAAGAAGAGTTACTTTTGCACCATAAGCTTCCATCGTTAAAGTGCGCTCCCTTGTTGAGTTAGAAGGCATTACCAATTCAATCTTCAAGCCATATATCGCCGCAATCATGGCCAGCGCTATTCCGGTGTTACCGCTAGTTGCTTCAATTAAGCACGTTCCTTCGTTGATTTCACCTCGCTCCATGGCGCTTTTTATCATATTGAGAGCCGCCCTATCTTTTACACTGCCTCCAGGGTTGTTTCCTTCAAGTTTAGCGAAAATACGCACGTTCGGATGTCTATTTAAGCGTTGAAGTTCTACAAGCGGAGTATTTCCTATAGATGTTATAATATTTCCCATATTCGTTGCTGCTAATTAAAAATGGCTTTTCGTGAAAAACCTATGCTCGGTTTGGCTCTATAACTTTTATAGTTGATTGGTGGTAAACGGTGGAGCCTGGAGGAACACTTTTGGTGAGCCAGACATTCCCTCCTATAACACAGTCATGACCGATAATGGTATCGCCTCCCAAAATGGTGGCGCCAGCATAAATAATCACATGATCTTCTAAAGTGGGATGTCTTTTTGTATTGGCCATAAACTTTTCGACGCTAAGGGCGCCTAAGGTTACTCCTTGGTAAAGCTTTACATGGTTTCCTATTACTGTTGTTTCACCTATTACGATACCGGTACCATGATCTATATATAAATATTCACCTATCTGAGCACCTGGATGGATATCAATACCTGTAAGTGAATGCGCATGTTCGGTAAGTATGCGCGGAATAAGCGGAACCTCCAATTTCAGCAAGGCATGTGCAATCCTGTATAATGAAATGGTTAAAAAACCAGGATAAGTACGTATAATCTCGAAAGTACTGATAGATGCAGGATCACCATTCAAAATGGCTTCCACATCGGTATTCATGATTCTATATAATTCAGGCACATGCTCAAAAAAACGTCTTGCAATAGACTGATTATTACATTCTTTACAAGCTTTTGTGGCATCCATAAGCCGAACCAGCTCATTTTCTAATTGAAGAAAACGGGTTCTTATTTC
>DATMSZ010000019.1:0-14003 GCA_035565175.1 Pseudosphingobacterium sp. | reverse complement strand
TCAAACGGCCAATATTGTAAAATCTTTTATGTTGCTTTTTGGATTCATTGGAAGTTATATAGGAATTCTGGTTTGTGGAAAAACACTTGCCTGGCTCTTCTTTTTTTATATACTAGCTGGTTTTTTTATGATTGTGTTGTTTGTAAATGCTTTTCATGACGCCGCACACAATGCAGTTTTTAAAAATCCTAAGTATAACAAGTGGTTTACTTATGTGCTGGAGCTTTTTGGTAGCAATAGTTTTATTTGGAAAAAAAGACATTTGTTATTGCACCATCCCTATGCAAATATTCAAAATTGGGATATTGATATAAAACAAAGCGATTTAGTACGGATATTTCCCTCAAGTAAATTTTTTAATTATCATAAGTACCAACACCTATATATGTGGCTGCTTTACCCTTTTTATACACTAAATTGGCTTTTTGTAAGAGACTTTAAAGATTTTTTTGGCAGGAGGGACAATTACGTTAAACGGGTGGTTAAGATTCCAAAGATCGAATATGTGAAGCTCTTTGCTTGTAAATTATTTAATATTTTCTATTTATTAATCGTTCCAATGCTGGTATTGTACAATCACCCTTGGTATATGATTTTTCTTGCTTGGCTGGTGATGCATTTATCGGGGAGTGCACTGGGTGTGGTGGCTTTGCTATCTACGCATGTTGATGAACATGCGCACTTTCCAATGCCTCCCGAAGACGGAAAAATGCGTACTACATGGGCATTGCACCAAATGAGCGTAACGAAGGATTTCAGTGCTGATAGCAAAATAGCAAACTTTCTTTTTGGCGGTTTTACACATCACGTGGCTCATCATTTATTTCCAGGAGTGGCGCATACTTATTATCCATATATAACGCAGGTTATTAGGCGATATGCGAAGGACCTTGACCTTCCATACCAATGTTATCCTTTCTGGAAAGCTGTTATTTCACATTTCCGTTTACTACAAAAGAATGGTAGAGGGGAAAACTTATTTAAGACGGGTGAGTTATAATTAAATGAACACTATTCTTCAAATCGGTGCAATTTTAATGTTAATGGCCTGTGGGAGTAATAACGACAAAGGAAAAGTTGATAAAAGAAAAACAATAGGAACGATCGAAAGATTGCATACCAGTCTTGATAAGTTAATTAATCCAACAGCTAAGATAGAAGTAATCGCAGAGGGGTTTACCTGGAGCGAAGGGCCTTTGTGGGTGGAGGAACACGAGCTATTGCTCTTCTCCGATGTTCCTAATAATAAGGTGTACAAGTGGTCGGAAACGCAGGGATTAAAGGAATACCTCGAGGCGTCAGGATATACGGGTAAAACCGAAAGAGGGGGAGAGAAGGGATCAAATGGTTTGCTTCTCGATAGGAAGGGAAATCTTGTGTTGTGTCAGCACGGCAATAGGCAAGTGGCCCAAATGGACGCTCCTTTTGTATTACCTAAATCTAGATATATTTCACTGGCAAATAAATTTGATGGTAAAAAATTAAATAGCCCGAACGATATAATACAGCGGAGTAATGGCGACTTATTTTTTACGGATCCTCCCTATGGTTTGAATGACCAGGAGACAGAGAAAAAGGAATTAAGTATTAATGGTGTTTATAAGTTGGATACTTTAGGGACATTAACATTACTTATTGATACCTTAAGCAGGCCCAATGGGTTGGCGCTTAGTCCAAACGAAAAAAAGTTGATCGTAGGCAATTCTGATAGTAAAAAACCGATGTTATTTGCCTATAATATAGATGTTAACGATTCTTTAATACCAGCAGGAATAGTTTTTAATTTCCAAAAGTATGGCGGAGCACCTGATGGTTTTAAGATTGATCAACAGGGGAATATTTTTACCAGTGGACCAGGTGGAATATGGATTTTTAATAAGGAATATATCCTTATAGGAAAAATAAAACTGCCACAGTCCGTGTCTAATTGCTGTTTGGCCGATGACGGAAAAACACTCTTTATAACGGCAAGGCACCAGGTATTACGGTTACGGATGAGGTAGGAAAGATATTCTTATCTTTGAGCAAAATTTAGAGAATGGATTGGAAAAAACTACTTTCTGCAAAACGTTGGGGATACGAACATCGCGAGATAACAAATCAAGATATTGCAAGATCGGAATTTCAACGCGATTATGATCGTTTAATATTTTCATCTCCATTTAGAAGATTACAGAACAAAACACAAGTTTTTCCTTTACCAGGTAGTGTGTTCGTGCATAATAGGCTTACCCATAGCCTCGAAGTGGCGAGTGTTGGAAGATCGCTAGGACGTATATTTTATACAAAATATAAAGAAACCAAAGATAATGTTGATGAGATTTACCCCTATTTACAAGAAATAGGAAACATCGTTTCGAGCGCTTGTTTGGCTCATGATATGGGAAATCCAGCCTTTGGACACTCCGGTGAATCGGCTATATCGCATTATTTTTTGAATGGAGATGGACTTAAATTTAAATCGGAGGTAACTGCAGAGGAATGGCAGGATTTGGTTAATTTTGAAGGTAATGCCAATGCGCTCCGGATACTAACACACCAGTTTAGCGGGAAAGAAGGAGGAGGGTTCGCGTTGACCTACAGTACTTTGGCTGCAATCGTGAAATACCCATGTGCAGCGATAGATGGAAATGTAAAAGGACAAGGGTTGCATCGAAAAAAATACGGTTACTTCCAACCGGAAAAAGAATCTTTCATAAAAGTTGCAGAAGAACTAGGTATGTTAAAAGATGCAAGTCACGAGGGTGTATATAAACGCCATCCACTAGTGTACCTAGTTGAAGCGGCAGATGACATCTGTTATAATATTATTGATGTAGAAGATGCACATCGTCTATCCATTCTATCTCCAGAGAAAGTGGAGGAATTACTTATTCCATTAACCAATGACAACAATATCCTTAAACGATTAGCGAGTATTGAAGATGTTGATAGTAGAGTAAGCTTGCTTCGAGCAAAATCAATTAGTACTTTGATACAGCAATGTTCGCAAGTATTCTTCGAAAACGAAGAGGCAATACTAAATGGAACCTTCGAAGCCTCATTAATAGACAATATAAACCCGCATTTAAAAGAGGTAATGAATAAGATTGAAAAAATTTCAATCGAAAAGATATATAATGCACCCACTGTGGTGCAAATTGAGGTGGCCGGCTATAAAGTAATGAGCGGACTATTGGAGGAGTTTGTGCCAGCATATATTCATAATTCATCCGCCTATGATAAAAAAGTGGTGGCCCTAATTCCTAATCAGTATAAAAATGCAGAGAACACAACGTATGAAAAAATAAGATCCGTTTTGGACTTTGTTTCCAGCATGACGGATTTATATGCCGTTGAGCTTTTTAGAAAGATAAAGGGGATTTCTTTTCCTTCGTTGGATTAGGCTCAGATCTAAGCGGCGTGTATTGCAGCCTTGGCGTTTCCTCAATCCGCTTGGTAGAAGGTATCGCCAATGCTTTGCTGCTCACTGCTGCCGTTCGCCAAGGTTGATTCTCCTAAGTGAGATAGGATTGAAGGGAAGTCATTATAACGAACATCTCCACTATACTGGCAAAAAAAGCACACTCAAAAAATCCTATTTATACGGGAAAAAAACAAAATTAGCTCCTTCGGGGACAACGACAAATAAACACATATAATCTTCCGGTTTTTTATATGTGTTTATGAACTGTTTTTCTTTACTCTTAAGAACGACGCCCTTTTCAATAAATTCTTCTAAGGTAGAAGCCTGTATGGTCCATTGCGTTCCTAATTCATTTCTATCTAAAATAAGTTCACCTAAACTTACCTCATGTTGATGTGCAATAAAAATGGGATATTGAGAAAGTCCTTCAGCCATTATCTCGATAGCTACTTCTTTAATAGAGTCTTTATAAAAGTTCAGATCTGTCTTTAAACTCTTTAATGGGCTTTCTTTTTTTGGTTTTTGGCCATCATCCCCTGCCTGTGCAGCTAATAATTCTTCTAAATCCATATTAGTATCAAGATTTTAGTATCAAGTATCAAGAACACTGATAGGCTCTTAATACTCAACACTTGCTACTTGTGTCTTAGTTCTAACAAAACTACATTTTCCACATGTTGCGTATGTGGAAACATATCTACTGGTTTTATCCGTTTAATTTCATATTTCTCAGCTAACATTGCTAAGTCCCTTGCTTGCGTAGCTGCATTACAGCTAACATATACAATTTTGGGAGAAGCTAGTTCAAGTAGTCTGGTTACAACATCGGGATGCATGCCGGCACGCGGCGGATCGGTTATCACTACATCAGGCTTACCATGCTCACGCATAAAATCAGGTGTCAATACATCCTTCATATCACCGGCAAAGAATGTCGTGTTATCAATACTGTTCAGTTGCGAATTCAATTTAGCGTCTTCAATAGCCGCCGGTACATACTCAATGCCAATTACTTGCTTTACTTCATGCGCGATAAAATTAGCAATAGTACCTGCTCCAGTATATAAATCGTAAACAAGTTCATTCCCCTTGAATCCAGCAAATTCTTTTGTTATCTTATATAATTCATATGCCTGCTCAGAATTTGTCTGGTAAAATGACTTAGCGACAATTTTAAATTTTAATTTAGCTCCCTCATTATTTAGGGGCATTTCCTCAAAAATATGATCAATACCAGCGTAAAGAACTATCTCTTGATCAAAAATAGTATCGTTCTTCTTTTGGTTAATAATATATAACAACGACGTGATTTCCGGAAACCTGTTTTTCAAAAAGTTCATTACCAGCGCTATTTGCTCTTCATTCGCATAAGCAAAAACCACTACCACCATCATATCTCCTGTGGTAGATGTTCTTATCATTAGATTACGCAAAGCACCTTCATGATTTCGAAGATCGTAATAACTTATGTGATTTTCGATCGTGAACTTTCTTAGTTCATTGCGAATCGTATTAGAAGGATCTCGTTGCAAATAGCAATGCTCAATATCAAGAATTTTATCGAATCTTAACGGAACATGAAAGCCTAAAGCATTCATATTATGTTCTTCTTCGCTTGCTACATCCTCCGCCGTCAACCAGCGTTTATTTGAGAAAGTATACTCTAATTTATTCCGATAATAGGTTGTTTTCTCTGAGGGAAGGATGGATTCCATCGTAGACGTATCCATTTTACCAATTCTAGTAAGCGCATTGTCGACACTCTTTTGCTTATAAAACAGTTGAGCAGGATAATCCATATGTTGCCATTTGCATCCACCGCAAACACCGAAGTGATCGCAAAAAGCATCTCTCCTATGCTCAGACCTTTGTTTTATTTCTTTAATTTTTGCTTCTGCAAAATTCTTTTTCTTACGAAGAACTTCCACATCTACGATATCTCCCGGTATAGCTTTGTCAATAAACAACACCATATCATCAGCCTTTCCTACACCTTTTCCCTCCTCAGCGATGTCGATTACGGCTATGTTTTCAATTACTCTTCTCTCTTGTGGAATTTTTTTTCTCATGGAAATGCAAAATTACACTTTTAGCAACAATTTTGCATACTTAGCTCATAAATGGTTAAAAAACCATTATTACTAAATTTAAGAGCAGTTTTTTTAAGAAAACAAGCCTTTAATGAAAAGCCAAAATTTTCCTTTTTTTACGCTCCCCTTATCGAAACGGCTGTCAATCATCATTGAAAAATGAAGTAGTTCGCGTCGCATAACCTTCAAATTTCAATAAAAATAAGACTTATATACCAAAAACTAAAATAGTTTTTTGCCTTGACACAGCGGATGTGTTTAACATCTATCGCTAACGTTTTTTTGCGAAGGGCATGCAGTTTTGAGGTTTGCCAAACATTGGACTAAACCAACGTTTAAAACTAAATCATCAAACCAATTTTAAAAACTATTTCTTATCTTTGCTTCTACATCACTAAAGGGGTGCCTTGTTTTTTTTAAGAAACACAAATCAAGGCTGAGATTATACCCATCAGTATAAAGGGAATGGCTTACCGTTGCTTTCTGCTGAACACCTGATCCGGGTAATGCCGGCGTAGGGAGGGAATACCGTTAAAGGTAAATTGAATTTTTTAGAAAAACTGTTGCAACCCCAGCAAACAGTAGAAACTTTAGCAAAAAAATAATTATCGTGAAGAAAGTATTATCACTATTGGCTATTGTAGTAGCATGTCCGGTTTTATTATGGGCTCAGAATAGTCTTACAGTGAAAGTAATGGATGAAAGGAATGAAAGACCTTTAGTTGGAGCAACCATTTCGCTAGTTGGGTCGCTTGCCAGCGCACAGACTAATCAATTTGGAAATTCCTCGTTTAAAAATGTGAAAGAAGGAACGTACCTTATTCGTGCTACGTATCTAGGTTATCAATCAACCGAAAAGAAAATCGAAATATCAACCGATGAGCAGGTAGTGCTGGCGCTCAGACCGCAAGAATTTGTTGCCGACGAAGTAGTTGTTAATGCTACTAGAGTAAATGCAAATTCTGCAACAACCTATAAAAATTTAGATAAAGAAACCATTGCGAAATCTAACTTAGGACAGGATTTACCCTATCTGTTAGATCAAACACCTGGAGCAGTAACATATTCTGACGCGGGTGCCGGCGTTGGTTATACCGGCATACGCATTCGCGGGAGTGATCCAACTAGGATTAATGTTACCGTTAATGGAATACCCTATAACGATGCAGAAAGCATGGGCTCTTTTTTTGTAAATCTTCCTGACTTTGCTTCCTCGGTTGACAATATACAGATCCAGCGAGGAGTAGGATCGTCCACAAATGGTGCAGGGGCTTTTGGAGCTAGTATTAATATACAAACTAATACAAAAACAGATGCTGCTTATGCAGAATTGGATAATACTTTTGGGTCATTTAATACATGGAAACATACCGTGCGTATAGGGACAGGACTTATCAACAATCAATTCACATTCGATGGCCGTTTATCAAGTATTAAATCAGATGGATTCGTAGACAGAGGAGCATCCGATCTGAAGTCGTTCTTTTTGAGCGGTGCTTGGTATGGCAAGAAGAGTCTGCTGCGAGCGAATGTGTTTTCGGGTAAAGAAAAGACCTATCAAGCTTGGAATGGCGTCCCTGGAGAAAAGTTGTTTGGCAATGCCGAGGATGTAGAGGGGTATATTTCGGCAAATGGCCTGGAAGGAAGGGACGCGGAGAACATCCGGAACGCAAATCCAAGAACCTATAACTCATTTCTCTACAAAGACCAAAATGATAATTATCAGCAAGATCATTATCAATTGTTATATTCGAATAATGCAGTTAGTAATTTAGTGTTAAATGCTGCTTTACATTATACACGAGGAAGGGGTTATTACGAAGAATATAAGCCGGGAGCCTCCTATGGAGATTATGGACTGCAACCGGTTGTTGTTGGCGACAGCACCTTGAGTAAAACAGACCTCGTAAGAGAACGCTGGTTATCCAATCATTTTTATGGAGTTACATACTCGGCAGATTATAAACCAAGTGATCGGTTAAATTTCACTTTAGGAGGTGCTTATAACGAATACAAGGGTGACCATTTTGGTGATGTTACCTGGTCGAGAAATCCGCTTTTCACGAACCAAGAAAACTACGATTTTGAGGTTGATCATTCATTTGATACAAAATATCGTTATTACTTTAATGACGCCAAAAAAACGGATTTCAACATTTTTGGCAAAGGAGAGTATAAAATAGGAGAGGTAAATATTTTTGCAGATCTCCAGTACAGAAGGGTTACTTATTCTTTTCTTGGATTCGATCGTAACTTAAACAACGTACAGCAAAACAGTACGATGAATTTCTTTAATCCTAAAATAGGATTAAGTTATCGGTTCGAAAATAATAGTAATGCCTATATTTCCTATGCTATAGGGAACAAAGAACCCGTTCGAGATGACTTTGAAAACTCTACACCAGATAGTAGGCCGAAACCTGAACATATGCAAGATATTGAAATGGGTTATCGCATCACACATGCTAATTTTAATGCAGGCGTAAATGCGTATGCCATGATTTACAGAGACCAGCTCATTTTGACAGGACAAATAAACGATGTGGGTTCACAAACACGTATGAATGTTCCGGATAGCTATCGTATGGGAATTGAAGCAGATATAAAATGGCAACCAATGCGTAACTTATCTTGGGCATTAACGGGGGCCTGGAGTAGAAACAAAATAAAAGATTTTTACGAGTACATCAATATATACGATGAAAATTGGGGTGTTGCAGATCAGCAAATAAACCATTATTCGAATACCAATATTGCGCTGTCTCCATCCTTCGTTGGATCAAGCGAAATAGCATATAGACCTATTGAAAAAGCAGAAATAGCCTTTATTTCCAAATATGTGTCAAGACAATATTTAGATAATACCTCGAATACTAACAGAAGTTTGGATGAATTTTTTGTTAATAATTTGCGATTGAGCTACCAACTAGCTTTCAAAGGGGTAAAAAATGTGGGCTTATCACTGCTTGTTAATAATGTATTTGATCAGCAGTATGAGTCAAATGGCTATACATATAGCTCCATATACCAAGGGGATCCTGCCGTTTATACAAATAACTTTTATTTTCCACAAGCGGGCACAAATTTTCTTTTAGGACTGAACCTTAAATTTTAGTATTGGGAGGCAAATCGCTCTGCCTCCCCTGATTTCTTATTGCATGGTTAATGCATATACAGCAAAAGAGGCGAGCCAATGTTCTCCCATGTAGTCGCCACTTGCCACGTGCGGTAAAGCCGCTAACAGGTGCTCATTTGCTAATTTGATTAAGAAATCGTTATTCTTTTTTGTATGATGAACGATGCCGTATAAACACCATGCCCTGCTTAAGTTTAAGCCATCTAGGTGTACCAATTTGCCATCTGTTCGATCGCTTACAGTACCAGGTTTTAAAAGGATTTCGCCGGTGAACAAATCCGGCAAAAATTTCTCTATCCATTGATGATAAGCTTGTTCTGGTAATATACGCCACATGAGATCTGCTTCCTCCAAACAAGGGCTTAAAAAGTCGGAACCACCTGGCTCCCAAATAATTGGGCAATCACTGTCATTTTTATAAAATCGAATTGCGGTTTCATTAATGACATTCAAAAGCGAATCATTATCGGTTTGTTTGGCATAATCGTAGGCTAAGGTTAATCCAAAAGCAAGGTTACTGTGTTCCCCCACTCTTATAGGATAATTCATCTTCGGTAAATAGGCAATGTATAACCGGCCCAGTTGTTGCGCGAGCGGAGCTAAGTTGGCACTAAGTTGCTTGCCTAGCGGATCATTCCATGATAAAAGCTCCTTTTGTAGTTCAAGTAGCCATGCCCAGCCGTATGTGCGTTCGAAACCCTTTTGAGCCTCTTCTTCAAAAATTTCAACCTCTTTAGCGATATTTTCAGCTGATAAATTGGCTGTTAACTTGGATCGAATGTCTGCGGCTTCTGGCAGTTTTGGATAAAGTTTCAGTAATCTTACCAACATCCAGTGACCATGTACACTGCTGTGCCAATCAAAACATCCATAGAAAGCAGGATGATATGCTTTTGGTTTTGTTATTAGTGAAGTATCGGAGAAAGTGACACTCGTTTTATAAGGAAATTCCTGTTGCATACATTTTAACGGTAGTTTAGCTAAATGGGATGCTCCCGCTGAAGTAAGCACGTATTTACCTTGTTGTTCTTCATATAGTTTTTCCTGAGCAGAAAGTGTTAAAACAGCAAAAAAAGTACAGAAGAAAGTTAAAAATTTGTAATTCATATTGACGGGAAAAGAAGATAAAAGTAAACGTTAAGGCACTCTTCAAACTTAGATAAATTGATTTTGATATGCAAATATGGAAGCATGCGCATAAAGATCAATTTATTTTTATATTAGAGTAATTTATGAATGAGTTGGCGTACGTTAACCTGCCTTGTTTTAAATGTATGAACTCAACAGGACTAATTAATCTTTAAAGACAAGTGTCCGTCAATTGGATTTTATTAAAGATCCACCCGACGATTAAAAGATAAACAGATGAATAAAAACTATATTTCTATGATACTATTCACCATCTTAGCTTCATGTGCAGATAAGGAAAGTAATAAACAAGCCTATCATTGGCCAGATGTAACCGCCCCCATAGCAGAAAAGGCACCTTTTAAAAGGATAATCCACGGCGATACGGTCGTTGATAATTATTTCTGGATGATAGATTATTTTAAGAAAGGACCCGATAGTAATAAGGTAGTTGATTATCTAAATGCAGAAAACGCCTATCTGGATACGATGATGTCTGGGACAAAGGAATTTCGGGAAAGTTTATTTAAGGAATTGAAAGCAAGGATTAAAGAGAAGGATGAATCAGTACCCTACCTTAAAAATGGCTATTACTATTACACCCGAACAGAGGATGGAAAACAGTATTACAAATACTGCCGTAAAAAGGGCGGTTTAGATGCTCCAGAAGAAATTCTACTTGATGTGGACAAGATGGCTGAAGGACATTCTTATTATAGTGCTACGGGCTTTAATATTAGTCCGGATAACAAACTAATGGCATATGGTGTTGACACGGTATCGCGCAGGGAGTACGTGATTTATATTAAAAACTTAGTGACAGGTGAATTATCTAAGGAGGTAATAAAAGGAACTACGGGAAGTGTTGCTTGGGCGAACGATAACAAGACCTTTTTTTATACGGCGAAAAATCCTGTGACCCTGTTAACAGAAAAAATTATGAAACATCGCTTAGGAGAAGATGTGGTAAAAGATCAGATTGCCTATGAGGAAAAAGACAATAGTAATTATATAGGGGTAGGTAGATCGAAGTCGGGTAAATTCATTTATATCTATTCGGGCGCGACAACTAGCTCTGACACTAGGTTTATATCTGCGGATGAACCGGATGCCTCTTTTAAAATATTTCAACCTAGAATAAAAGACGTTTTATACGATGTTACAGCATTGGAAGATAAGTTTCTAATTGTGACGAATAAAGACGCTTTAAATTTTAAATTAATGGAATGTCCGCTTGATAAAACAGGCATTGAAAATTGGAAAGAGCTTATTCCTCATCGAAAAGATGTTCTATTGGAGGGAGTGGATGAATTTAAAGATTTCTTAGTGGTTTCTGAACGGAAAAACGGACTTACTCAGCTTAGTATCCGGAACCTAAAGACGGATGAGGCACATTATCTGGACTTTGGGGAGGCGGCTTACACTGCCTATACAACAGCGAATATGGAATATGACAGCGCTGTTCTAAGGTATAATTACACGTCATTAACTACGCCATCGTCTACATATGATTATCAAATGGCTGATCGTAAAAAGGATTTGCTGAAACAGCAAGAAGTACTGGGTGGGTATAATGTGGAAGATTATAAAACAGAGCGCTTGTATGCAACAACTAAGGATGGCACAAAGGTTCCTATATCATTAGTTTATAAAAAGGGAATTAAAAAGGATGGTTCGGCTCCTTTACTTCTTTATGGTTACGGATCGTATGGGGCCTCTATGGACCCTGCTTTTAGTAGCACTCGTTTGAGCTTGCTTGACAGAGGGTTTGTATATGCTATTGCACATATCAGAGGTGGGCAAGAAATGGGCAGGCAGTGGTATGAGGATGGCAAGATGATGAAAAAGATAAATACATTTACTGATTTTATTGATTGTGGAAAATATTTGATCGAACAAAAGTTTACCTCAAAGGGCCATCTTTATGCACAGGGAGGAAGTGCAGGGGGACTACTGATGGGCGCAGTAATGAATATGGCACCTGATTTATGGAACGGTATCATAGCTCAGGTGCCATTTGTAGACGTGGTTAATACCATGCTGGATGAAACCATTCCATTGACCACGAACGAATTTGAAGAATGGGGAAACCCTAAAAACAAAGAGGCATATGACTATATGAAAAGTTATTCTCCTTATGAAAACATTGAAGCAAAAGCCTATCCCAACCTTTTGGTAACGACGGGACTGCACGATAGCCAGGTACAGTATTTTGAACCGGCAAAATGGGTGGCTAAACTTCGCGCTACAAAAACAGATAAAAATGTGCTCTTATTGAAGACTGATATGGAAGTGGGGCATGGAGGTGCTTCTGGTAGATTCGACTATCTTAAAGATATTGCCTTAAATTATGCTTTCCTGTTTGCATTGGAGGGAATAGTAGAATAGTGAAATTGAAAAGTGGTTAAGTAGAGAGAGTTTTAAGTAATATGTATGGACTACTCAACTATTTAACCACTTACTACTAACGTATAAGCTATTCGGTAAGTTCACCCCTGATATTTACTTCCACCCATCTGGCTACTTCACTTTGACTTTCAAATTCACCCTGCAAATACATAAGCTTCGTTACTGCTGCTTCAAAAGTCATGTCAAAGCCACTTAAAATACCCATGTCCTTAAGCCAATGACTTGTTTCGTATCTACCAAGCTCCACGGAGCCCACTTTGCACTGTGAAATATCTACAATATTTTTTCCGTTTTTTATCGCGCTTCTCAGCATGTCTAAAAACCAGTCATCGGTAGTAGTGTTTCCGGAACCAAAAGTTTCCATAATTACAGATCTTGCATCCGATTCTAATACCGCCTTTACCACTTGCTTGCTAATTCCCGGATAGAGTTTAAGTACAGATATCGAATTGTCGATGTTTGTATGCAAAATAAACTCTTTACCTGTATTATTCATGAGTGCCGGACGGTTGTATTTTAGGTGTACACCTGCTTCGACTAATACAGGGTAATTTGGCGATCTAAAGGCCTCGAATTTAGCAGAGTTATACTTAAAGGAACGATTTCCTCGAAATAGTTTACTATCAAAATAAATACAAACCTCTTGTATTAAAGATCTTCCTTGCTTTTTAGCCGATGCAATTTCTAGGGCAGTTATCAAATTTTCGCGTGCATCGGTCCTTATTTCTCCTATAGGTAATTGAGATCCTGAAAATATGACTGGCTTTTGCAAGCCTTCTAACATGAAGCTTAATGCAGAGGCCGAAAAAGCCATTGTATCAGATCCATGTAATATCACAAAACCATCATAAAGATCGTAATTGTCTTTAATTAATTGGGCCATCTGCACCCATATAGCTGGTTGCATATTAGACGAATCAATGATGGGATCAAAAGAATGAATGGTAAGATGATAGTTTAAACGGCCCAGTTCGGGCACATTTTTATGGATCAGATCAAAATCAAACGGAACGAAAGTTCCTGATGTCTCATCAGTAACCATTCCAATCGTCCCCCCAGTATAGATAATTAGTATATTATTCATTATTCATATTAACATGGACATTATAGGTTGAAGCCAAATGTAAATATATTAAATACCAAAAACAATTTTAGAATTTTGAGTTGTAATGTTTGCAACATTGTCTACCGACGTTTTATGTATGTCGGCTATTTTTTGAGCGATATAAAGCAAATAGCTACTTTCATTTGGCTTTCCCCTAAAGGGTACTGGCGCTAAATAAGGGGCATCTGTCTCCAATACGAGATGCTTTAGGTCAATTTGTTCCACAACTTTATCAAGTCCTGCGTTTTTAAATGTTACCACTCCCCCAATTCCAAGATAGAAACCTAAGTTAATAGCTTTCTTTGCCTGCTCTATATTTCCGGTAAAACAATGGAAAATTCCAAACAGTTTATCGTCATTTAGCTCTTCCAGTAAGGCAAATTGTTCATCAAAAGCGTCCCTACAATGAATAACAATTGGTAAATCCCGCTCTTTGGCCCAATTAACTTGTATACGAAAAGCTTCCTGTTGTGCGGCTAGTGTGGTTTTGTCCCAGTATAAGTCTAAACCAATTTCACCTATCGCATAGACCTTTGCGGTATCTAGATTTTTTTTGATGGTATCCAATTCTTCGCGGAAGTTCTCTTTTACACTGCAGGGGTGCAGGCCGAGCATAGGGAAGCAATAATCTGGATAAGCTTGAACCGTTTTAAAAACTTTTTCAATCGATTCTGTGTCAACATTGGGAAGAAATAAACGGGTGATATTGCTTTGTAGACAGCGAGCTAG
>DATMSZ010000018.1:0-13089 GCA_035565175.1 Pseudosphingobacterium sp. | reverse complement strand
AAAAAATGTGCGGGAAGTAACCATTTATGATATTGCCAAAGCCTTAAATATCTCTCCAACAACAGTAAGCAGAGGTTTAAAAGACAACCCAGCAATAAAAAAAAGTACGAGAAAAAAGATTTCTGACATGGCAAAAAGTATGGGGTATCGTTCCAATTCATTTGCCAGTAGCTTACGCACAAAACGTACAAATACCATTGGAGCCATTATCCCGAGGATAAACAGCCATTTTATGGCCGATACTATAGCAGGTATAGAGAAAGTGATCAATGATGCGGACTTTAACCTCATCATCAGTCAGTCGCAGGAAATGGCAGAAAAGGAGATAAAAAATGCACGCACGATGTTCAATAACCGTGTTGACGGCTTATTAGTTTCCTTGGCGTACGACACAGAGAATATTGAGCACTTCAATCAATTTTTAAGTAAGGGTATTCCGGTGATCTTTTTTGATCGTGTTTATGATCATCCTCAATGTCCTAGTATTGTACTCGATAATTACAAAGCGGGTTATGATGCTACTAAACATCTTATTGACCAGGGATGCAAGAGGATGATGCATATTACCGCCAATCTTTCTAAAAACGTATATAATGATCGTTTTCGTGGTTTTAAAGACGCATTGCAAAAGTACAACCTGCCATATGATGAAAATTCGATATTACTGAATAGTTTATCACAGGAGGACGGCATAGATGCCGCAAAAAAAATACTGGCATTGAAAAACAGGCCCGATGGTATTTTCGTCGCTAATGATAACTGTGCCGCTGCTTGCATCCATGAACTTAAAAGCAATGGTATCAATATACCAATAGATATTGCTTTCGTTGGGTTCAATAACGATCCAGTATCCAGAGTGGTAGAACCAAATCTCACAACTATCCATTATAAAGGATTTGAAATGGGCGAGTTGGCCGCTAAAATTTTAATTGGATATCTTCAAGATGATCAAGACCTTGCTTTTACACAAACCATTCTTCTGAGGCATGAATTAATCATTAGAAACTCTTCTTCTAAAAGAACGCATAACATCTAATCTTTATGAAATCACCTATTATATTTCTTCTTGCCGTTTGTTTTTCTTTATTTTTCATACCAGCCAAACTCAAGGCAGACGACGGATACAAACTGTGGCTAAACTATCAAAAATTAGACAATCCAGAATTAGTGAAAGGCTATGTAAATCAACTACAATATCTTATTTTTCAAGCAGAAAGCCCCACATTAAAACTTGCAAAAGCAGAACTGTTAAAAGGGTATCAGGCACTTCTAGATCATAGCCCACTTGATACTAACCATCTCATGTTGGGAGCCGTGCTCATAGGTACTCCAAAGAGTTTGAGGATGCTTAATGAGTCCATTCTACAAACGGATTTACACTCCATTAATAGTGACGGATTTGTTATTAAAAGGTTAACCATTCATAATATTCCTACAACCGTTATAGCAGCAAATACAGATATAGGTGTTTTATATGGAGTATTCCGTTTTCTATCGCTGCTGCAAACACGTCGTCCTATTCAAGATGTTTATATAGTAGATTCACCTGCCATAAAACATCGCATCTTAAACCATTGGGATAATTTAGATCGCAGTGTTGAAAGAGGGTATGCCGGACAGTCGCTGTGGGACTGGCATAAGCTTCCAGACTATATTGATCAACGCTATATTGATTATGCCCGTGCCAACGCTTCCATCGGAATTAATGGTACGGTGCTTACCAACGTTAATGCGAATGCATTAACACTTACCCCCACTTATCTAAAAAAAGCCGCTGCGTTGGCCGCTATTTTCCGGCCATACGGCATCAAAGTATACTTAACCGCACGTTTCAGTGCGCCTATAGAGATTGGTGGCCTAAAAACCGCCGATCCACATGATAAAGATGTAATAAATTGGTGGAAGGATAAAACCGCGGAAATTTATAAGGTTATACCCGATTTCGGTGGCTTTTTGGTCAAAGCAAACTCCGAAGGACAGCCTGGTCCGCAGAACTATGGAAGAAGCCATGCGGACGGTGCCAATGTGCTTGCAGCCGCGTTGAAACCTTTTGGAGGTATTGTTATGTGGCGTGCATTCGTTTACGATGATAAAGTACCCGACGACCGTGCCAAACAAGCCTACAGTGAATTTACGCCGCTTGATGGGCTATTTGAAGACAACGTGATCCTACAGGTTAAAAACGGACCAATAGATTTTCAACCGCGCGAGCCTTTTCATCCCCTATTTGGCGCAATGCCAAAGACTCCTCTTATGATGGAGTTTCAGCTCACACAAGAATATCTTGGTTTCGCTACACACCTGGTTTACCTTGGTACGCTATTTCAGGAAACGCTTAGATCGGACACTTATAGTAAAGGCCCCCATTCTTGGGTTCGCAAAGTAATAGATGGTAGTCTTGACAAACATTCGCTAACGGCGATGGCGGGTGTTGCCAATATAGGTACCGACCGCAATTGGACGGGACATCCCTTTGGTCAATCAAACTGGTATGCTTATGGAAAATTGGCGTGGAACCCAGCAAGCGACGCAACGGAAATTGCAAAAGACTGGATACAAATGACCTTTACAAACGACCGAGATTTCCTTCAGGATGTTAAGATGCTCATGATGCATTCGCGTGAAGCCGTCGTTAATTATATGACACCGCTAGGCCTACACCATCTCATGGGGTGGGACCATCATTATGGGCCAGGTCCCTGGATTAAAGATAAAGCACGAGTAGACTGGACTTCTGTTTATTATCATAAAGCCGACGAAAAGGGCATAGGATTTAATCGTACTTCATCAGGAAGCAATGCCCTCGGTCAATATGCTCCAACAGTGAGGCAATATTACGAGAATCTAAAAACATGCCCTACCACATACCTCCTTTGGTTTCACCATCTGCCTTGGAATTATAAGGTAAATGAGGATACTACTTTATGGGATGCCCTCTGTTACCAATACGAGCAGGGTGTGCAAGATGTAAAAAATATGCAGCTTATCTGGCGGAAACAAGAGAATAAAATTGATGTAGAACGATTTGAGCAGGTGAACAACCTATTAGCCATACAATACAAGGAAGCTAAATGGTGGCGTGATGCATGTCTTTCTTATTTTCAATCAAAATCAGGCTTAAAATTTCCCGCAGGAGTAATAGCACCGCCACAACCTTTAGCGTACTATGAAAATTTAACATTCCACTACGTCCCCGGTATATAGTATAGATGTGGGCCATGCTTGTACTATTTGCTTTAGGTGCCTTTTTCAACGGAATAATACCCTTAGCCCCCTTTAAGGGGAATTTATGAGGTTAATAACCCAGTTAAGAGAGGCCTTCATCATGAGATAAACGTACCTTATTGTAGAAGAATGTCAACAGAAAAATTAAAAACGATTTTTAAGAGATCCTGTTGAATAAAAGGTTTTAACTTTGCGCCTTCATGAAAAAACTGCGCATAAGTATTCTCTTTCTTTTTTTAACGAACATTAGCCTTTGCCAAATTGTAGTAACTGGTAAAGTCGTTAGAATAGCAGACGGAGATACCATCACTTTACTGGACGAAAACAACAAACAGGTTAAAGTTAGGCTCTATGGAATTGATTGTCCTGAAAAGCATCAGGATTTCGGTTCGGTAGCGAAGCGATTCACTGCTGAAAAATGTTTTAATAAACGTATAAAAGTCGACATTAAATATACAGATCGATATAAAAGGAAAGTGGGTAATGTAATACTGCCCAATGGTAAAAACCTGAATAAAGAATTATTAAAAGCTGGCTTAGCCTGGCATTACGTGATGTTTGACACCTCCACAGAACTTTCCATGATAGAGAGGAGGGCTAGATTAAAGCGCAAGGGTTTATGGAGCATGAAAAACCCAATAGCACCTTGGGTTTTCCGCAAACGTGCATAAAAACTAAGCCACAACGTCTTGCCATTCCATCGTTTTTTTTAGCGTAGCATTTGCAAAAGGGCATAAAGGTATTACTTTCACTTTCTCTTCTCTTACAAATTCCACTAATCGAGACAACAATTGTTTACCCACGCCTTGTCCTTTAAGCGTATCATCAACTTCGGTATGATCAATAATTAATTTATCTGTCCCTGCCCATACATAAGCCATTAGGGCCAATTCCTTTCCTCCTTCTTCATAATAAAAATAACCATTTTTATCGCCTCTTCGATGTTTTATTTCCATGATATAACCTAGTAAAATATAATAAAGTATCTAAACAATTAATCATTATAGTATAATGTTGCTACTGGTGTTAATCGTCACGATCTATCTTTGCGGCCAGCCGCTCAGGAGCCACTTTACAATACGCAGTAACCAAAGCATCTTTTAATATTCTCTCCCCTACTTCATTAAGATCGACGAATGTCCATCCATGTTTACCCCATTTATTCGGAACAGGATAAATTGCGTGTCTCCCTAAGGTTGAGAACACATCCTGATCTATTTCCGAAAGACTAAGACAAGCTTTATAATCTTGCTCTGCTAAGGTTGCAAAGATCTTCTTATTTACTCTAAAGGACGTTTTCTCAAAATGAGGAAGCTCTACTACCTCAGGCAGCGACAAAGCTATTTTCCTGAATTGAATTATAGAGACCATGGTACACAAACCCAATAAATTTAAAATAAATATACTACATAAAAATTAAAACCACCATAGCCACATGGCCAACATATATTGAAAACCCTATCCCTTTGAAAAATAAAGTTCTACTCAGATTGATAATAAAATTCAACTAAACATTTTTCATTTTGATAATGTAGGCCTATCATTTTGATAATTTTTTTCGCATACTATTTTTCAAAAAACAAGACAACAAACTTATTATCAATCATTTAAACATAAAAAATGAAAAATGGAGCGTCTTTGGCATATGGAAACGCAAACAAAGAATAAAATGTACAAAATTAATCAAGTGGAACTCCCTGAAATCATTGCGCAGGAGATTCCAGAAGTTAAAAGTGAAATCGGCAAGCTATCCTCTAAGGAGAATATTGCCGCAACACTACAAATAGTAGTTACTTATACCCGTGAGATGTTGACACGACATCAAGTTGCTAAAGTTAATTACTGCATGGCATTAATGGGTTGGATTTATAATCTTGGAAACGAGCCCATACGGGATCTTATAGAAAATCTGTTTGTACGCGCCTTTAATGGCATGCGGAGTCTTTGCCGCACCAATGAATGGGATCAGATACAAAGCAGGATACCCGTTAAATTATACAATGTATACATGGTTCAGAATAGCTTTTACAATAAATAAATAACTATCATGAAACAAACCGTTCAACAGTTACGAAAACTGGCAAATGTTAGGCAGAAATATAGCCCATTTACACTACTCATTCTGTTGTTCCTGTTTATCATTTTCATGGGCATTATATATCAGATCATTGGTCATCGCTTAAATCAATAAAAATTATGCTTACAATATTTTTAATATTAGCAGGCTTAGCTTGCTTTGCGTTATTTTTTAAACTGGTAAAATATTTTGGAAAAATATAACGACATGACAGCTTTATTCATCATTGCCATAGCGGTGTTTGTGTACATAATATATGTACTGCTTAAACCTGAAAAATTCTAATCAGAAGGATTAATACTCAAAAAATTTAAAAATGAATACAGAAATATTTGGAGTAATAGTGATGTTTCTTCTTACATGCGTCCTTGCAGTTCCACTAGGTAAATACATTGCCAAGGTATATGCAGGAGATAAAACATGGTTAGACTCCGTCTTCACTCCTCTTGAAAAAAGTTTTTTCAAGATAAGCCGCATTAATCCTCTCCAAGAAATGAATTGGAAGGAGCATATGGTTGCACTATTAACGATAAATCTAATATGGTTTCTACTGGGTATGTTTGTACTCATGAATCAAGGGTGGTTACCTTTAAATCCAGATCAAAACCCTGGAATGTCGGCACACTTAGCTTTCAATACAGTAATATCCTTTGTCGTAAATTGTAACTTACAACACTATTCAGGTGAGACAGGCCTGAGCTATTTAGGGCAGTTATGGCTCATGTTCCTTCAATTCGTTAGTGCGGGAACAGGAATGGCTGCGGCAGCTGTCTTATTTGTGGCGTTTAAAGAACGTACGACAGATAAACTAGGCAACTTTTACAACTATTTCATCAAATCGTGCACACGGATACTTTTACCAATCTCATTATTGGTAGCCATTGTCATGGTTTTTAATGGTTCCCCGATGACATTTCAGGGTAAAGACACGATCGTTTCTTTAGAAGGTGATACTGTGCAAGTGTCGATAGGTCCAGCAGCTGCATTTATTGCTATCAAGCACGTAGGTACAAATGGTGGTGGCTTCTTTGGCGCTAATTCGGCGCACCCTTTGGAAAACCCCAATTACCTGACCAATATAACGGAGATGATTGCGCAAATGATTATTCCATTAGCTATGATCTTTGCACTTGGTTATTTTCTAAATCGTAAAAGGCTCTCCTATATGATTTTCGGAACCATGACCGTTGGTTTCCTGGCGCTTGCTATTCCAAATGTGATGATGGAAATGCAAGGCAATCCAGCTATTACGCAGATGGGGATTGATAGTGGAGCTGGTGCAATGGAAGGCAAAGAAGTACGTTTTGGTGCTGCTGCCTCCGGTTTTTGGAGCATAGCAACCACTGTTATATCCACAGGTTCAGTTAACGCTATGCATGATAGTACGATGCCCCTATCGGGCATGAACGAATTACTTGCCATGATCACCAACAGTTTCTACGGGGGCGTTGGAGCAGGTCTTTTAAACTTTTTTATATTTATAATTTTGGCAGTGTTCATTAGTGGTTTAATGGTTGGTCGAACACCCGAATTTTTGGGTAAAAAGGTAGAAGCGCGGGAGGTAAAAATTGCTATTATCGTTGCTTTAATTCATCCTTTTTTGATTCTTGTGGGTACAGCCTTATCAGTAGCCCTTCCACAATATACATCAGCGACACTTAATAATCCAGGATTTCATGGTTTCAGTGAAATGTTGTATGAATTCACCTCTTCATCTGCTAACAATGGTAGTGGCTTCGAAGGTTTAGGCGATAATACACTCTGGTGGAATATCAGTACCGGGTTTGTCCTTATACTTTCCAGGTTTATTCCAATATTAGGACCTGTGGCCATTGCTGGTTTATTGGCTGGTAAAAAGTATATACCAGAAAGTGCCGGCACATTGAAAACAGACACCTCGACATTTGGCTTAATGGTCTTTGCCGTTATTGTCATCATTGCTGCACTCACCTTCTTCCCTGCTTTAGCAATAGGACCAATTGCCGAATACTTTTCGATGAAATAAGTTAAGGTGTGAATGCACACCAAAATATTTAACAAATAAAGAAATGAAATCACATAATAAATCATTGTTTCAAAAGGACTTAGTACAGGAAGCCTTAAAACAGTCCTTCGTGAAACTCAATCCTAAACTCATGTTCCGTAACCCGGTTATGTTTACGGTAGAGATAGGAACAGCTGTTATGTTAGCTGTTTGTATTTGGACACTGATGGGAGAACGATCACAAGGCAGCTTTGGATATAACATCAGCATTTTTCTCATTTTACTACTTACATTATTATTTGCCAATTTTGCCGAAGCTATTGCTGAAGCAAGAGGAAAAGCACAAGCAGATTCATTACGTAAAACGAGAGAAGAAACACCTGCAAAAAAACTTGGAACAGACGGTAAAATACAAATTATAGCCTCCTCTAGCTTAAAAAAAGGCGACTTATTTTACTGTGAAGCTGGAGATATTATTCCCACTGACGGTGAAATTATAGAAGGACTCGCTACAATCGATGAAAGCGCTATAACAGGTGAATCTGCTCCCGTAATCAGGGAGGCAGGTGGTGATAAGAGCAGTGTAACAGGCGGCACGAAGGTACTTTCAGATCAAATTAAGGTAAGTGTAACAACACAACCAGGAGAAAGTTTTTTAGACAAGATGATTGCTTTAGTGGAGGGTGCAAGCCGCCAAAAAACACCTAATGAAATTGCCTTAACGATTTTGCTTGCCGGTTTTACCTTGGTATTTATCATTGTGTGTGTAACATTAAAACCCTTTGCAGATTATGCCAATACGCCTATTACCATTGCGGCATTTATCTCCTTATTTGTTTGCTTAATTCCCACCACGATTGGGGGGCTTTTAAGCGCTATTGGCATAGCGGGTATGGATCGAGCACTCCGCGCTAATGTAATTACAAAAAGTGGTAAAGCGGTGGAAACAGCGGGAGATATTGATGTGCTTCTACTCGATAAAACGGGTACTATAACCATAGGAAACAGAAAGGCAACTCACTTCCATCCTGCAAAACATATTGATAAAGCGCATTTTTTAAGATCTGCGATACTTAGTTCTATTTCGGACGATACTCCCGAGGGAAAATCTATCGTAGAGCTAGCACGCAGTAACGAATACAAACATACCGCAGAGGAGCTAGAGGTAGTTAATAAAGCTGCTCATGAAACAATAGGTGTAACCTTTATCCGCTTCACTGCAGAGACGCGAAGCTCCGGCGTAAACCTTGCTGACGGCACTCGCATACGCAAAGGTGCTACCGACTCGATACGTAGACTCGTTGAAAAAAGCGGCAATGAATTTCCCCAAGAGGTATTAAGCCGTGTAGAAGCCATCGCTTCAGATGGAGGCACCCCGTTAGTAGTTTGTGAGGAAGGGTCCTCCTTAGGTGAAGGGGTGTATGTACTGGGAGTTATAGAACTGCAAGACATCATTAAACCAGGAATCCGGGAGCGTTTTGAACGCTTGCGAAAAATGGGAATAAAGACCGTAATGGTTACCGGCGACAATCCGCTAACAGCTAAATTTATTGCCGAAAAAGCGGGTGTAGATGACTTTATAGCAGAGGCCAAACCCGAAGATAAAATGAACTACATCAAAAAAGAGCAGGCAAGTGGTAGGTTGGTAGCTATGATGGGCGATGGCACAAATGATGCGCCCGCCTTAGCACAAGCGGATGTGGGCGTGGCGATGAATAGTGGTACACAAGCGGCAAAAGAAGCTGGAAATATGGTAGATCTCGATAATGACCCTACGAAGCTAATCGAAATTGTTGAAATAGGTAAGCAATTGCTCATGACGCGCGGAACGCTTACTACTTTTTCAATTGCCAATGACGTGGCCAAGTATTTTGCTATTATTCCTGCACTATTCATAGCCGCTATTCCTGCACTGCAGGGACTCAACGTGATGTCGTTACATAGTCCGGAAAGCGCCATCCTTTCGGCGGTTATCTTTAACGCCATCATTATCCCGATACTTATTCCATTGGCTTTAAAAGGAGTAGCCTACAAACCCATTGGAGCCAGTGCTTTATTACGTAGGAATCTGTTTATCTATGGTATAGGAGGAATTATTATCCCCTTCATAGGCATAAAAGCGATAGATATAGTGGTATCATTATTTATGTAGGAATATCATTGTTATTTAAAAATTTGATAAGATCACGCATTGCTTTCATCGAACATAATCAGATCTAATTAAAAGCAATGCATTAAAATAAAAAAGATGAAAAGGAATTTATTTTCAGCGATTATGTTGACAATCGTAACACTCCTGTTCTTTTCGGGTGTATATACATTAGTTGTTTGGGGAATAGCGCAAGCTGCACCAAACAAAGGAAAAGGAGAAATAATAGAAGCCAACGGAAAAAAATATTACGCCAATATTGGGCAATTATTTAACGACGACAAATACTTTAACTCCCGTCCTTCGGCGGTAGGTTACAACGCCGCTGGTTCTGGTGGCAGTAATAAAGGCCCCTCTAATCAAGAATACCTTGATCAGGTTAAAGCGCGTATAGACACCTTTTTAGTACACAATCCGGGCATTGAGAAATCTGAAATACCTGTTGACCTTGTAACGGCCAGTGGTAGCGGCTTGGATCCGCATATTTCAGCAAAATCGGCCAAAGTACAAATTAAAAGAATTTCAGCTATCAGAAATATACCTATAGAAAAGCTCGATCAACTTGTGGCGGTCCAAACGGAGAAGCCATTGCTTGGTCTTTTTGGCCCAGAAAGGGTTAATGTACTTAAACTCAATTTAGCATTAGACAACCTTAAATAATCTACAGATCTCTTTTATCACACAAACCGTCTTGTGCAAACCTGGAAAACCTCCGGATAATCTTGCACTAGATGGTTTTTTTAACCCCTCAAAATTTTATTCGATGAAACTTATCGTAACTGCAGCGATTATGCTGCTCAATATCTCTTTTGCCTTTTGCCAAGATAAAAACAGCAATCCATTAACTCTTACCGGCTATGTCGAGGCCTATTATTTACAAGACTTCAATCGGCCACTCAATAATACGCGACCAGGCTTCGTTTATAGCCATAACCGCACGAATGAGGTTAACCTTAATTTAGCCTTTATCAAAGCAAACTATTCAAAAGATAAGCTTCGGGCCAATTTAGCAATCGGCGCAGGCACCTATATGAATGCCAACTATGCGGCAGAACCAGGCGTCTTGAAAAATATCTATGAAGCAAACGTCGGCATCAAGCTATCAAAACAACACGACCTGTGGATAGATGCGGGAATTTTACCCTCTCATATTGGCTTTGAAAGCGCCATTGGTAAAGACAATTGGACACTTACGCGTAGTTTATTAGCCGATAATTCGCCCTACTTTGAGGCTGGGGCCAAATTGGGATATACCAGTAAAAGCGGCAAATGGTACATGGCTGTACTTTACTTAAATGGATGGCAACGCATTCAGCGCGTTGACGGTAATTCCACTCCTGCTTTCGGGCATCAACTTACATTCAAACCCGCAGACGGCGTAACGTTAAATAGTAGCTCGTTTATGGGAAGCGATAAAGCAGACAGTGTTAGACAAATGCGTTATTTTCATAATTTCTATGCACAATTTCAATTAAGTAAACAGTTTGGTCTTATCGCTGGATTTGATTTCGGCGCCGAACAGCGAGAAAAAGGAGGAAATAAATACAACACATGGTACACACCTGTACTTATTGCCCGCTATACTCCTACTGAAAAGGTTTCATTAACTGCTAGAGGTGAATACTATCAAGACAAAGCAGGTGTGATCATCGCAACCGGTACACCATCGGGCTTTAAAACCTGGGGGTATTCTATGAATGTAGATTATCAGGTACTACCCAATTTAGTATGGCGTATTGAACTAAGAAATCTCAATAGTAAAGACGACATTTTCCTTAAACGGAATGGAACATTTACAGGGAACAGCACTACAGCCGCTACCGCATTTGCTTTTAGTTTTTAGTTCACTAAATAAAAGTAGGCCCCCTCCAAAACGGAGGGGGCTTACTTTTTTACGGCGCAATAAATTAACTATCCAAAGTTGTTATTTCAGTCAGTCAAAAGTTTGCTCAGTAAGCTGCTTGGTTGGGTTATTTAGCAAAAAAGGAAGCAGCGTATCCAGTAAGGTAATATAACCTTTTATCCCTTCCCATATTTCCCAAGTATAAATGTATTCATCGGCCATGTGTGACCTAGCGGAATCTCCAGGGCCCATTTTTAGAGAAGGAACATCCAACCAACCTTGATCTGAACAGGTTGGAGAGGTATAGGTTTTCAGCCCTAATGCCAAGCCCGCTTTTACAACGGGATGGGACATGGAAATCGAGGAGGGTTTCATAATCCCTGCTCTTACGGATACATCGCCCGAGATATTCGATTTAATTATATCAAGTATTTCTTCCACTGTATAAGCAGATGTTAGACGAATATCAACCGTAAAATGGCAAACCGCAGGAATGACATTATGTTGAACGCCGCCATCCATCTGCGTAACAGTCATTTTTATAGGACCAAGGAATTTACAATGTTTAGCAAAACGATATTGCTCAAACCATTGAATATCTTTTAACGCTTTATATATAGCATTATCTCCTTCCTCCCGTGCAGCATGACCGGCTTTACCATAAACAACACAATCTAGTACCATATTACCCTTTTCAGCAATAGCCATTTGCATTCCTGTGGGTTCGCCTATCAATGCAAAAGCAATTGACCCTAGGTGATCAAGCACAAGATGAATACCATTCTCTCCTGAATTTTCTTCCTCTGCAGTAGCAGCGAAACAAAGATTAAAAGGTAAGTCAGGTTGGTCATAGTAATATAGAAAGGTTGCAATCATTGATACTAAACAGCCTCCTGCGTCATTTGCCCCTAAGCCATATAACGTTTCTTGCTTTATAATAGCCTCAAAAGGATCTCTCGTGTAACCTGCATTTGGTTTAACGGTATCATGGTGAGAGTTTAACAGTATAGTGGGTTTACTTGCGCTAAAAAAACTATTGTACGTCCAGATATTATTTTTCACGCGGTTAACGGTAATAGCTCTATTGCTTAAAAATGAATGAATAAGATCGGCAGTTTTACATTCCTGTCCACTTTCCGATGGTGTACGAATAAGTGTTTGGAGTAATAGTAGGCTATCTTTGTATAATGTTTCAACATCTTTGAAACTATTAATATAAGGTGCTGTCTTCATTGTGGATTCGATTTTCTTCTTTTAAACTATTCTTAGATGGTAATTGGCTTGTTTTTCTTTTACTTGACGGAGCGAAATTTTATCGGGGTCGAACAGCATAGCCGTACAAAGGCAGTTGCATAGCCCTTTTTGCAGCAGTATTGAATGATTAACGCAACTCTTACAACCTTCCCAGAATTTGGGGTCGTGTGTAATTTCTTGATAAGTTACCGGTTCAAACCCCAGTTTAGTATTCATTTTCATAACTGCCATGCCTGAGGTAATGCTAAAAATCTGCGCATGTGGATATTGCTCGCGCGCAAGTTTAAAAACACGCTCTTTTATTGCTTGCGCGACTCCCGTATGCCTGAATTTTGGCGCCACAATCAAACCTGAATTAGAAACAAATCGTTCATTTTCCCACACAGAAATATAGGAAAAACCCACCCATTCACCCGCTTCCGTCACCGCTATAATAGCCTTTCCTTCTTTTATATAAAGATCTATAGCATTAGGCGTCCGTTTAGCTATGCCTGTGCCACGTGCGATGGCAGACTTCTCGGTTTCCATTATAATTTCATTGATATACTCCGTATCAC
>DATMSZ010000017.1:0-4318 GCA_035565175.1 Pseudosphingobacterium sp. | reverse complement strand
GCAATACTTAAAGAGCTTCCTATAAGGAGTTCGTAACTATAACCTAACTTTTTTTCTGTAATGAATTGCTGTAGATCGATTCCATAGTACTGCTGATGATATTTCCATAAATAAGATCGGGATACCTCAAAATGCTCGGTTATTTCTTTTATGGAAGGAATGGGGCCTTCCGCCAATTGCTCTTGGACGTATAGACGTATCTGATCAACCAATAGCTTTTGCTGACTTTCAATGGTGGATTTGTCGGTAAGATCTTGTAGACTTTGTACTAAGAGGCTAATAGTTCTCTCATACAATTTGGTATCCAAACTAATTGGTATCGGCTTGGAAAGAGTGAATATGGATAACAATAGCCTTCTAACAATTGGATTGATTGATAAAGATTCTTGAACAAATGCAAAACCATTTATTCTCTCTTTTTGCCTTAACTGTTCTAGAAAGCTATCGATTAAATATAAACCGGCGCCATCATGACGAAGTAGCCACTCACTTTTGACCACAAAATAGCAAAGTAAGTGCTTTCCTGGCTTAAAATATGCATAATATTGTTGTTTTGGCATGGCGGTAAGCATATATTGCCCGTTGTTGATGCGTAAGAACCTGTTACCCGTACGGTCAAATAACTCCATGTGGCCTTTTAATTGGTATAGCCAATAAAGGTCGTAACGTTCACAGTCGAAGGGAATTGTTATTTCATCCCGATTTCGAATCTCTGTTAGGCCAATAAACACATCCTTGGCATCATAGTATTGTTCAATAATGGAAAAGTCTTGTTTTTTCCAATAGTTACATTCGGCATAGGTTAGTTTATAAAAAGCGCTAAAAGGGCATTTGTTTTTTAGCATTATGCCTGCTTTGTATTTTTCCGGAATATGAATTTTTATAGGTTTCTTCACGATTTAGGTTTTGATCATTTTTTTGACAATGCAAATTGGCGAAAATGAATAAATTTATAGGTATTTGATTGTAAACTACCATTTAACATAGGTGATGTGCAGTTTACTGAGGGTAAAGTGCAGTTTGGAAACTTGTTGTATTGCATAAAGCGAATACCAACTACCGGGTGTCCTATCTCGTCAAAATACTTATTTCTCACTTTTTCACATAATATTTACAGCGTGTTCACAGAAATCTTCATTTGGCCATTGGAAGTCGGACGTCAGCCTGTCTCCGTAAACAGGTATGTTTTAACTTAAATTTTAAACAAATGGTACTTTTAGAAATGATGGATCTGATTGATCCCCTGTTAGAATGCCCTTTATCATTGGAAGACTTATGTGATAAACATGGCTTATTGGCGAAAGCGAAAAAATGTAATATCGTTTTTCCATTGATGTAATTTAAAAGGCTTCAGAGAGGCAACCACGCGTTGCCTCTTATTTTCAGTTTAAACCATTAAAGATGAATTTTCAACATAAACAATTGCCTTGGCACGAGCGTGCCCAGGGTAAAGATGCCCTGCGTACGTTTGCCTTTTTCAGCGCTAATTTGCGTAAACTTTTGCCCGAGCTGTCTTTGAAAGAACATATGCATTATTTTAAAGAAACACTTAGCCACCAAGCGCTCGCTACCAATCAGCAACGCAATGAGCAATGGTTGGCGGAATCGCCAACTCCCTTGAACTTCTTAGCGTCGCTAACACAACCGGGTATCATTGCAGCCTTTCATACTGGGCCATACCGTTTGTTGAGTATGTGGCTGATGAAACATAGAATTCCTTTTACGTTAGTGCTCTCGGCGGATGTAATGGCAAGTCAAGAGGATGCTAACAGACGCTTACATCAACAGATAGCAGGCAAGGGGGAGGAAGATTTGTTCACGATGCTGCTGGCGGAAGATCCTTTTGTGTTGCGTAAAATGATGAGGGCCTTGCAGCGCGGCCATTTTATTCTGTTGTACATTGACGGGAATGTGGGGTCGGCTAAAAATAATGGAAAAGGAACGTTAACCATCGATTTTTTAGCGCATCGTTTGCAGGTAAGAACGGGACCCGCAAGCCTGTCGTCATTGGCGAAGGTTCCTGTTTATCCCGTACTACCGTATTTCGATGATAACATCGAACCACAGCTGTACACGGTTCCTGCGCTGGTTATTTCCGCTGAAGGTGGAAGAAGTGATTATATCCAGCAAACCATGAAAACCTTGTACGACTTACTTGCAAAATTCTTACATGAACGGCCTACGCAATGGGAGGGATGGTTGTATGTTCATCATGATCTGGTGCGGCAGACCACGCTTGACGGAAACTCATTTCTCGATTATTATATGCCTTTCTCGCTGGGGCAAGACTACTTTCTGCTACATAAAGAGAGCTACTTAGCATACCGCATATCGGGGCAGCTTTACAACAAAATATGCGATAAATGCTTCCAAAGAGGATGTTTTTAATTATATTCGAGATTTTAACCGTTTGTAATTGTGCTCCAGCACAATAAGCGACACCTATTTTTCATCCTAAATTTATAATGTCATGCTAAAAACAAAACAGAAAAAAAGACGTCATTTTCTTTATCATGTATTTGCGTGGGTTGCTTACAGTATTTACTATTATGCTGTAAACCGTTTAGCTAATGAGGATATTACGCCCTCGGACGCTGCAGTATCAGTTCCCTTCTATGCCTTGGTATGTTATGCGGTTTATCATATTCTAAGCCGTTACTTTGCTAGAGGAAAATACTTTTGGGGTATTACACATCTGCTCGCTTTTTACATAGCTTTCGGCCTGCTGGCGCATACCTTTGTTTATAAAATTGGCCCGCAATTGGGTGTCCAGTTTTATTCGGATGATGTGGATTATAGTCATCAAGAATTTATCCAGACGATCGTGTTGTTGCTAAGTAATTATTCAATGTTCGCCATCGCCTATTTTTTTATGCGCCGTGATGTGGAGAAAGCAAATAAACTGCGTATCGAAGCGGAAAGAAGGCTGGAGGAGGTAGAGGCGAGGCTGGCAATCGAAAAGGAAAAACAGCGCTATGAATATGTTGCGCTAACCGGACAGGTTTCGCCTCATTTGCAAGTTAACCTGTTAAACCGATGGATTGTGTTGCTCAAGGATTCGTTTTCAGATCTGGCCGCAGAGATTGATAAGGCCTATCAGATAATTCAATACTATATGCGGGCGCATACCATGGATGGTGCCCATACAGTAACCCTTAAGCAAGAGGTGAAACAGTTGGAGTTTTATATAGAGCTATTCAATATTTCGGGTAGTGCCAAAAAATATATTGTCTTTGAGAAAGATACGAGATTGGCAGGTTATAGTATTCCACCTACTACGCTGATGACATTTTTTGAAAATGCAACCAAGCATGGTGTTGTCAGTAACCCTGATAAGCCTATTCAGATGAAAATTCGTACCGATGCCCAAGGGGTTACGTTCACGTGTACGAATAGTGTTTCCAACAAGGTACCATTTGTTTCGCATGGTGTAGGGCTGGCTAACCTGAAACGTAGGCTTACTTTAAAATATGGAAACAGCTACCAGCTGAAATATGGTAAAACGGGCGATGCATTTACCGTAACGCTCTTTATCAAGAGCTAATTATACCAAAACCTTCTTTTTTACTAGTTTAACAAACAAACACAGCAATGAGAAAACTTACCTGTATTATCGTAGATGATAATCCAGCGGCAATTCAAAGGCTGCTGGACCTTGGTTCAACCATAGAACGTTTAATTATTGAAAAAACTTTTACTGATCCAAAAGATGCACTGAAATATCTTCGGAATAATTATGTGGATTTTGTGTTCCTGGATGTAGAAATGGAGCCAATCAATGGGCTGCAGTTCATGGCACAGATGCCCGAAGAAACGAAAGTGGTGCTCTGCAGCGGGCATACGCAATATGCTTTTGAGGGTTTTGAGAATAATGCGGTCGATTTTTTGGATAAAGAATTTAATTTTAGACGTCTTAATGTTGCGGTTGCGAAAGTAGAATTTGCGTTGGGTCTTAATACGTCACCGCACTCGGCTGGCAGTAGTGATTATTATTACTTTGTTATAAAGGGTGCACTTATTAAAAGCAGTCGTTTCCGTATTGAATTTGATGATATTGTGTATCTCGAAACCTTAGATAATTTAACCAGGATTTACCTGCATAACGCCGAACAGCCACTGGAAACAAAGCAACGATTAACGAAACTTATTGAGATATTACCACCATCCCAATTTAAGCGCATCCATAAGAGCTACGTGATCAACCTGGATTATCTGGGCGAGTACGCAAAGCATAAAGTTTATTTAAAAGTAAGGGAGATATGCTTGCCTGTTGGTCGGAAACAAACGAATCCTGATTTTTTCGAATGGATGGAAAGCC
>DATMSZ010000016.1:0-1785 GCA_035565175.1 Pseudosphingobacterium sp. | reverse complement strand
GACAATTTAGCTAGGTTAATAACAAAAGAATTTGGGCTTTTTTCCTTCTTAGGACTACTAAAATAACGTATGAGAAAAGTAAGATTAGAGGCGGAATCAAGCTGTTTTTTGAGATAAACGCTCGTTTTAGATAGGGTCAGTTGCTCAATGCTGATTTCACGATTTCGTATTCCTTGAAGGTTCAAATCAGCTCTTAGTTCATCAGCATACAGAAGTGTATCATGTTCTAAATCTTCAATAAGTACCTTTTCCAATAATAGCGAAGAAAAAGGCTTAAAGTAAACCCCTTCAATCTTTATCTTAGTATTCAGTTCATTAGACAGGTATGTTGCAACCCGCTGTGATATAAAAGTCTGTACCGACTTAAATTGTAAAGCAAATAACAATGCGATCACAAGCACTAGAACACTTGTGAAAATATACAATATTATTTTTGCAGCTTTTTTAATAAATTTGTAGTTTAAAATATAAAACAATCTATTTTGGCAACCATCTTAGGCATTGAATCTTCCTGCGACGAAACATCTGCCGCTATATGTATAGACGGAGAAATCCGATCAAATATTATAGCTAACCAGACAGTACATGAAAAGTTTGGCGGGGTTGTACCGGAACTTGCGTCTCGTGCCCATCAGCAAAACGTTATACCAACCGTGCATACTGCCATTCAGGAAGCAAAAATACATAAAAATGATATAGATGCGATAGCTTTTACAAGAGGCCCGGGTTTATTAGGATCGCTACTTGTAGGCACTTCCTTTGCTAAAGCCTTTGCTTTAGCAAAAAACATTCCACTTATCGAGGTAAACCATATGCAAGCACATATACTTGCTCATTTTATTGAAGATCCGAAGCCTACTTTTCCTTTTCTCTGTTTAACAGTTTCTGGCGGGCACACCCAAATTGTCTTAGTTAAAGATTACTTTGAAATGCAATTAATTGGGCAAACCATTGATGATGCCGCAGGTGAAGCATTTGATAAAAGTGCTAAAATATTAAACCTGCCTTATCCTGGAGGCCCCCTCATTGACAAGTTTGCAAAATTGGGTAATCCAGATGCCTACAGTTTTCCGGAACCTCAAATAAAAGGCTTTGATTTCAGCTTTAGTGGACTTAAAACTTCAATACTTTATTTTATTCAGCAAAAGGTATCAGCACAACCTGGCTTTCTTGAAAATGAACATCATCTACAAGATGTTTGCGCTTCTATTCAAAAAAGAATTGTTAGCATTTTATTAAAAAAATTAACCCTTGCCGCCAAAGAACTAAAAATAAGCAATATAGCTATAGCGGGAGGTGTTTCAGCTAATTCGGGTTTACGTAAAGATTTAATTTCTTTGGCTGAAAAGGAGAATTGGAATGTATTTATTCCTAAATTTGAATACTGTACAGACAACGGGGCAATGATCGCTATTGCCGGTTATCATAAATACTTAAAACAAGATTTCACATCTCAAGAAATAGCTCCAATAGCTAGATGGGCTGTTAATCATTCACAATAAAAAACACAAAAATGGGAGCTCCAAGTTTAATTTTCTTTGGCATTTTTGCTATTCCATTAATACTCTTTTTAATTTGGTTAATGAGAAAAGACAAACAAAAAGGAATATTTGGAATAATTGTAGTAATTATTCTGGTAGTTTTTGCCGTAGCAGCATCCTTAAAAGCAAGCAAAAGCGAACTGGATAGGAGTAAATATGAGCAAATAGATCATTAAACAATAGAGCTGCTAACTTAGTTAGCAGCTCTATATTGTTTAATGATTCTCTTCGTTTAAGCTTTTAA
>DATMSZ010000015.1:0-15410 GCA_035565175.1 Pseudosphingobacterium sp. | reverse complement strand
CAATCTTTTTTCTCCGTTAGCATCCCGTCTGGATAATGCTGGGATGTCAGCATTAGGATTGTTTGGTGTCCAGGCCTCCAAGATCCGGCTTGGATGATTCCGATCATTCTGCACACCAATATTCCAGAAATCGCTCAACTCTTTCCATGTATTGTAAACATCATTACCAAATACTCCTTGAATAAAAAAGGTGAGATCGAAATTCTTATAACGTGCTTCAAAATTCAACCCAGCCATTAAATCGGGATCGGTAACGGCAATCCAGGTGCGATCGTAGATTTCGTTAATCACGCCATCCCCATCTAAATCCTTATACCGAATTCTTCCAATGCCTTTACCTTGTTGTTGTGGCGAGTTATCTACTTCTTCCTGTGTCTTAAAGATTCCATCTGCGACCAATCCGTATAACGAATTTAATGGCCTACCAGTAATATCATCTGTTAATCCATTTCCTCCATAGTTAAAACGCACATTTTCCGGCACATCATGCACTTCATTTTTATAGGCCGAAAGATTGGTAGTAATCGTATAAGAAAAATCATTCTTCGTGTCACCCCAGCTAAGTAAAAACTCGAAACCCTTATTGGTCATATTCGCCCCATTTACCCAGCGAAAGCCACCCTCGCCCAAAGCCGCGATGTAAGGAGGTTCAAAAAGCATGTCAGTTGTTTTCTTATTAAACCAATCGAAAGAACCTGATAATCGATTATCCAAAAAAGCATAATCCAGCCCTATATTGGTCTGCGTGGACGTTTCCCATTTCAAATCGGGGTTTCCCAAACTGCTTCTACGATATCCAGAAGGGATATTTCCTGACGGATTTCCTCCTATTGCATAAGATGTTCCATTTACATCTGGCACATAAATGTCCGTATACCTGCCAGTCAACACTGGCTGCGAATTACCATTTTTACCCCAGCTCGCACGAAGCTTCAGGTCAGACAAAAATGTTGCATCCCGCAGAAATGCTTCGTCCTTTAATCTCCATCCTGCAGAAAAGGCCGGAAAATTGCCATAGCGATTATTCGCTCCGAAAACAGAAGCGCCATCACGTCTAAACGTTGCCGATAACAGGTATTTAGATTTATAAGCGTAATTAATTTTTCCGAAGAAAGATAGAATGCGGCGTTCGTTACCGCCCCCCATTAGCTCTCTTCGTTCACCGGTAGCAGTAGATAAATACGCGTAAGCACGGTCTTCCAGCAAAATCCCTTCTCTATAAGCGTTCACGCTTTCATTCGTAAATTTATAGGTCTCAATCCCGCCTAATATATCAAACCGGTTATCTCCAAGTGCTAAGTTGTAAACCAAGGTGTTCGTCCAAGTCTGACCGATGTCATGCCAATTCTGCTGCCTTACACCATTCAAACTACTGCTCTTTCCTCCAGCTTCTTCCCATTTTCGCTGGATATTTCGATCATACCACATACTATAATCAATTCCATATTGCGTCTTCAAATTCAGATTATCCAATATCTTTAAATTGGCATAGGCCGTTCCCAATACCTTCATGAAATTGCCTATATTGTCTTTGTTGAGCATTAAATCGCGAATCGGATTATTGAAATCATCCATTCCCAGAGGCATAGCCACACCTCCCCAGCCTCCATTGTTATCATATACAGGAATATTTGGAGGCATTACGAGAAATTCATAGGTGCGACTGACGTCACGAAAACGCAAATTAGTAAGCGTTAAATTTTCACCTATTGTCAACCGGCCGTTAAGCAGTTGGTATTCGTTATTGAAACGCCCGGCTAAACGTTTAAAATAGGAGGTAACTTGTGTTCCTTCATTATTATAGTAATTTAACGAAAATAGACTGGTAGATTTTTCACCACCGCCTGTAATGGTTAGCTGATGATTTGTTTGAATTCCTTCCCGCGTCCCTTCCTTAAACCAATTCGTATTGGAGGAAGGCATCGTTTGGGCTTCATTCAACCAAGGTAATGGTGTTACTTGGTTCAATACTGGGACGCCATTCGCGTCATAGCCCCAATCATAATCATATATGCGTATTGCAGAAGAAGGATCATCTCCGTCGTTGACGGTTGCTTGCCACAGGCCCCTGCCATATCCTATTGCATCTAACATTTTCGGAACGCCAGTTATTTTTGACGTACCTACATACCCTTCGTAAGTGACCTGTGTTCCGCCTTTTTGACCCTTTCTAGTGTTGACGAGAATGACACCTCCCGCTGCTCTTGCACCATATATAGATGCAGAGGACGCATCTTTTAAGATTTGAATAGATTCAATATCATTAGGATTGATGTCCCGGAGGTTGATATTGACGGGCTGACCGTCTAGCACGATCAAGGCTGGTGCAGAGTTGAAAGAGGTAATACCCCGTACTTGAATGCCCACGTTCTCTGCAGGATTTCCATCTGTTGTAATCCGCACTCCCGGTATCTTTCCCTGAAGAGATCGCATCACGTTTGCACTGGGTGTTTTCGTAAAATCTGCTCGTTTAATTAAACTCACTGCACCCGTTAAATCAGCTTTCTTCTGCATCATATAACCCGTGGAAACCACCACTTCCTCCAAGGCAGTATTGTCATTAAGGAGTTGAACATAATAATTTGGCTCCGCGCCTAACAAGACCTCTTTATTGGCCTTTCCTACATAAGAAAAAATTAAGCTCTTAGCTGAAAGGGGGATGGTAATAAGAAATTGACCCAATGAATCTGTCTGTGTGGCGAGGGAACTATTCTTAACTCTAACGCTGACCCCACTGATTTTTTCTCCTAATTCGCCTGAAACTACACCGGTTATTTTCCGCATTTGCTGCGTAGTTTGCGCAGATGCTACAGATGCAAAGAATACGCATTGACATACAAACAGCAGGGATAAAAGCAAGGAAAGTTTCTTCGGCTTATAATAATCCAACTTCCTTGTTAAGCTATTCTTTATCTCAAAATAAAGAATTTCTAAATGTTTTCTTTTCATCATTCATATTGGTTTTATTGGTTAGGAATTAATTTTCATTCAATTCACATAGGGATTAGCTTAATCGTTTAAACAAACAGGCCAAAAAAATTTTCTCGCAAACAGATCCTTAAAATACGCCGAAGATCTCATACGACAGTAAATTACTTAATCGTTTAAGCAGATTGGATGTAAAAACCTTTTACTGTTAATTTTTGACTAAAAAATAATTTTGACTTATGGTTTATAATGAAGCAATATTAAGCTTAATCGGTTAAGCAAGCAAATTTATCTTTCGACATTTTGTCTTATTTTTTCAACAAAATGTATCACAGCGTTGAAGATAAACATAGTGGTCTTAATAGAACCTATAAAAAATAGGAATGGTAATAAAGCTTCGCCTTATTACCATGTTTTTAATCGTTAATCCTTCGTTAAATTCCTGACCCTACCGCCCTGTCAAGGTGCACATACCCGCCATCCACATGGATTAGTTGTCCTGTTGTATGGGAAGATTTCGGTGATAGTAGAAACACAGCCATTGCTGCGATCTCTTCCGAGGTGGTCATTCGCTTTTCTAAAGGAATTCTACTGGTAATTTTCTCCAATGTTCCCGCTGGGTTCTCTAATGTTTGTATCCAGGAATCGTATTGAGGTGTAGCGCATTCGGCCACTACAATCGCATTTACTCGAATACTATAGGGTAACAGTTCAACGGCCCATTCCCGTGTCAAGGCATTTCGAGCACCGTTAGAAGCCGCATATGCAGACGTCCCCCCTTGTCCGGTTTCGGCCGTCTTCGAACTAATATTTAAAATTGTTCCCTTATGCTCTTTCAAAGACGGTAAGGCGAAATGAGCCATTAGATAATAATGTATTAAGGTGTTATGCAACCCCTTGATAAAGGGCTCATAACCGCCATGCTCAAGACTTACACCATCATTTAAACCTGCGTTATTTACTAAACCATCTATTCGACCAAATTTATCCAAAACCTTGTTGATCGCCTTTTCGCATTCTTCTGGTTTAGTAAGCTCCGCAGCAACAGCGAAGGCTTTGCCTCCTTTGCTCTCCACTTCAGCTACCACTTGCTCATTATCAAGCTGCTTTCTTCCAATTACTATAGGAAGGGCTCCTTCTTCTGCTAGCGCTAACACAATACTCCTTCCAATTCCCTTAGCTCCTCCCGTTACTATTATTATTTTATCCTGAAGTAATAAATTCATTTCGTTTTCGCTGGTTATTCGTTGTTGGTTATTCGTTACTATTTGTTAGTTATTCGCGGCTGGCTTTGATCTCAGTTTATAAAATCTCTCTGCATTTTTATACCAGATAAGTTCTTGTTCATCAATAGACAATTGCCCTATATGTTTATCTAGTATTTCTATAACTTGCTCATAACCTGAAGCCACCAAACAAACAGGCCAATCAGAGCCAAACATTAAACGTGCTGGCCCAAATGTTTCTAGCATATGGTCTATATAAAAACTAAAATCATCGTGCCTCCAGCTTTTCCAATCGGCCTCTGTAACCATGCCTGAGAGTTTACAGAAGAGGTTTGGATAATTGGTTGAAAGTGTCTTCATTTCAGTTGCCCAAGGTTCGGTATCTCCTGTCCCTATAAAGGGCTTAGCAAGATGGTCAATAACGAAGCGCTGATCAAGACTAAAATGATCTAAAAACCTATTTGTTACCTTTAATTGATGCGGTTTTATTAGTAAATCGTAGCTGAAACCGAACTTATGAAGTGCTGCAACTCCTCTGATAAAAGATGGGCTTAACATGAAGTGTGGGTCTGCTTCTCCCTGAATAACATGCCTAAAGCCTTTTAACTTCGGAAAAACACTATAATGTGCAAGGTGTTCTTCAACGCGTGCATCTTTTAAATCGATCCACCCAACCACTCCTTCTATATAAGAAAACTCTTTTGACAAGCTCAGCAAAAAGCTCGTTTCTTCTATAGATTGATCGGCCTGTACGGCTACGCAAGCTTTTACTCCATTCCGCTTAAGGATTGGCTCTAAATCTTCAGGCAGAAAATCACGTTGGATAACAGACATGTCATCTGTTATCCATGCGTCCCGTTGAGCATTATATTTCCAAAAATGCTGATGTGAATCAATTCGATCCATATGCTTTCACTACTTGTTTAGATGTGCCTAGGCCATCGGCTCCTAGCTCAACGATATCTCCTGGTTTCAAATATACCGGCGGATTAAAGCCAAGCCCCACGCCCGCTGGCGTACCTGTGGATATAATATCACCTGGTAAAAGTGTCATAAACTGACTAATGTAGGAAACTACAAATGGTACGCTGAAAATCAGGTTTTTAGTATTACCATCCTGCATTATTTTACCATTTACACTTAACCATAGTCGAACATTGTTGATGTCGGCAATCTCATCTTTTGTTGTTAAAAAGGGGCCAATTGGTGCGAAAGTATCACATCCCTTGCCTTTATCCCAAGTGCCACCGCGCTCTAATTGATATTCACGCTCGGAGACATCGTTATGCAATACATAACCTGCAACGTACTCCAAGGCTTCTTGTTCGTTCACATAGCTAGCTTTTTTACTAATTACAATACCAAACTCTACCTCCCAATCTGTTTTCGTTGATCCCTTTGGAATAACAATATTATCATACGGTCCGACCAAAGAAGTAGTAGATTTCATAAATATAATAGGCTCAGCAGGTATTTTAGCATTTGTTTCTTCTGCATGGTCTTTATAATTCAACCCTATACATACGATCTTTGATGGTCTCGCAATTGGGCTACCAATACGACTACCAGAAGGGATTTCTACCAACTTACCCTCATTTGCTTTCACAAATTCCTCCAATCTGGCTAGACCATCATTGGCGAAGAATTGCTCGTTATAATCGCCTCCGAAAGCTTCCACATCGTAGTACTTACCTTCTAATTGTACACCTATTTTTTCTTGGTTAGGCTCACCGTATCTTATTAGTTTCATTTGTTTTAGTTATTCGTTGTTCGTTATCCGTTGTTCGTCATCGCACAGCTTACCAAAAACTAACAACCAATAACGAATAACCAGTTTAATTATTCAATTTAATAAATCCTCCATCAATCGGGTAATCATTTCCGGTTACAAAACCTGCTTCATCAGAACATAGATAAAGTGCAAGAGAAGCAATCTCTTCGGGTCTGGCCATTCTACCGATCGGCTGACTTGCCGCTAATTTAGCAAACATTTCGTCTTCTTTCCCAGGATAGTTCTTAGCAATAAAGCCATCTACAAATGGGGTGTGCACCCTGGCAGGCGATATGCTATTACAGCGAATGCCTGCAGCGATGTAATCGCGTGCAACAGATAATGTCATCGCCGCAATTGCACCTTTGCTCATTGAATAGGCAAAGCGATCTGTAATCCCCACCTGTGCAGCTATGGAAGCCATGTTTAAGATCGCTCCCCCACCTTGCTTTTTCATTAATGGGATAACGCTGTATAGCGCATTATACGCCCCCTTCACATTGACACTGTATACGCGTTCAAAATCTTCCGTCTTACAATTCTCAAGATTACCAACATGCGCAATACCCGCATTATTGACCAGTATGTCTACTTTTCCAATTGCATGTATGACGTTTAACATCTCTTCTTGCTTGCTCACATCTACGCCATGGGCATAGGCCTTGCCATTAGCTACATTAATTTCGTCCACTACAGCACTTGCAGCTTCTTGATTCAGCTCTAAAATATGAACCTCGGCACCGCTTTGTGCAAACAGTAAACTTATCGCTTTTCCAATTCCGCTACCACCACCCGTAATAACGGCTATTTTCCCTGTTAATTTAAACATTTATTAAATAAATTAGTATCAAGTGTCAAGACATTAGAATCAAGATTTCTTCAACTCCCATGTCTTATTATTTTTTTCTCTGGCAACCCTTTAATTCTTTGATTAGCTGTTATATTTATAAGCAAAGCACAAACAAAGCATCACGGAAAAGGAGCAATTACAATGACACACCCCGCCTCCAAGGTATAAAATCGTCCTGTCCCAACTTCACCGCCTTCGGAGCGATATTACCACTAGCTACCTCAATGATATAATCGAATATGCGCTCAGCATTTTTTGAAATGGTTTCCGTTCCCTCTATAATGGTCCCACAGTTTATATCAATTATATCTGGCATTTTCTCAAAGGTTTTTGTGTTTGTAGAAAGCTTAATTACAGGTGCTATAGGATTCCCTGTTGGAGTACCCAATCCGGTTGTGAATAACACAATGTTAGCTCCCGCAGCTACTTCAGCCGTTGTACTTTCTACATCGTTACCCGGTGTACACAATAGATTCAGCCCCGGCTTATTTGCCACACCAGGATAATCAACCACTGCCTTCACTGGAGATGTACCGCCCTTTTTTGCTGCTCCGGCTGATTTAATTGCATCTGTAATAAGTCCATCCCGTATGTTGCCTGGTGAGGGATTGGCATAAAAACCACTTCCATCTTGCTCTGCCTTTGCATTATACGTTTTCATTAACTCCATAAATCGTAAAGCCGTTTCTTCGTCTACGCATCGATCACTTAATTCTTGCTCCACACCACATAACTCCGGGAATTCGGATAATATAACGGAGCCTCCCATACTGACCAGCATATCAGAAACATAACCTAGTGCTGGATTTGCAGATATTCCAGAAAATCCATCTGACCCCCCACATTCCAACCCTATGCATAATTTATCTAATGTAGCCGGTTTTCTTTCCAGCTGATTTGCTTGGATCAACCCAGCGAAAGTATGTTTAAGCGCTTCCCGTAATAACACATTCTCTGAACCTATTTTTTGCTGTTCAAAGATAAAAAGCGGTTTATCAAATCCTGGATCACGTTTAGCGATCTCGTCCTTTAAAATACTTGCTTGGGCATGTTGACACCCCAAACTTAATATAGTTGCACCGGCAACGTTCGGATGAGTAATGTAACCAGCCAGCAAACCACATAAAGCATCCGAATCCATTCTCGTCCCACCGCATCCCATTTCATGATTTAAAAACTTAATACCATCCACGTTAGAAAAAAGTCTACTTTCCTCCCCACTTGAAGTAGAAGCTTGCAAATCTGCCGATAAGATTTTTTCAACAGACGCCCCGGTTTTATATAAGGTAATTAATTGCTCCACTTCGGGCTCATAGCTTCTAGCTTTTTTAAAGCCAAGTTTTTGTTCAAAGGCCTCCTTCATTACCAATACGTTCCTGTTTTCACAAAACACTAAAGGTATTACAAGCCAATAGTTGGCTGTACCTACACTTCCATTGCTGCGATGGTAACCCATGAAAACCTTATCCGCAAAGGCAGATACATCTGGTTTATGCCAATCCAGCTTTCTCTTTCCTAATTTGAAGTTGTTTGCTGCATGATAAATGTTTTCCGTGGTTAAGGCAGTACCTTTTTCAAGCGCCTGGTTTGTTTTACCAACAAGTACTCCATACATGTAGATTTCCGATTCCGGCGCTAAGCTTCCGATCGTAAACTTATGCTTCGCTGCAACCGGTCCGGGTAATAAAAAGGTATCCCCATTAAATTTAATTTCTTCGCCGGAAGACAAATCCTGTAAGGCAACTAATACATTATCAGCTGAATGGATCTGTAAATATTTTTTTATCTCTTTCATTTTTATCTTCTTGGTATCAAGACACAAGACTTAAGTACCAAGATTATCAGTCTTGACTCATTCACTTTCCGTATTGTATCTTCTGTCTTCTTCCTCAAAACTCTTACGCTAATTTAAATATCTCGTCCATTATCAGCCATTTTTCGCCTTTTGCGGCCTGGGGCAGCGGTTGTTGATATTTCCACATCAATTCTTCCCATTTCTGCACTGTTGGATTGGCAGCATCTGCTGCTGCTTTTTTTTCGAAACTAAAATCATCGGTTACTTCCATGAGCATAAATAGGCGATTACCTAATCGATATATGCGCATGTCCGTAATACCCGCCATTTGAATCGATTCTTTAATCTCAGGCCAAATAGCTTGATGATGTTGCTCATACTCTTCGATAAGTTTATCGTCATCTTTTAAGTCGAGCGTTAATGCGTATGTCTTCATTTATTAAAAAGTAAAAATTCAAAAGTAAAAAAACATTTGGCCTCAGAGGCCTTTCTTTGGCTGCCTCTCCACCGCTTCCCTATGCTCCATTTAACTATTTCCCCACTCAACTATTTAACTACAGCCACCGCGTGCCCCTTCCATCCATAATAGAATACCACTAAAAAGCAAAGTAATGGAACTATATAAGCAATCTGAATGCTGTGCGCAGCTACAGAAACCAAGCCCATTAATAAAGGAACTACAGCCCCTCCTATAATAGACATTACCAAAAATGAAGCCCCTATCTTTGTCTCTTCGGTAGTAAGCCCTTGAATACCTAAGGAAAAAATGGTTGGATACATAATGGACATGAAGAACGGCACAGCTACCAATGCATATAATGCAACATTTCCAGTTGTTAGAACCGCTATTACTAATAACAACACACACAAAAGGCCATAAATGGCCAAAAGTTTTGCAGGACTAACATATTTCATCAAAAATGTACCACTAAATCTACCTAACATAAATCCCACCATTGCAACGGAACCAAATAAATAAGCCGCATTTTTTTCTCCCATCTCAGCAACGTGGTTTGCATAGCGAATAAAAAAACTACCCACACCTACCTGTGCTCCAACATAGAAGAATTGACTGATAACCGCCCATAAAAAATGTTTATGCTTAAAAACCTTAAAGGAAAAATTAACGCCTACGGCATGTTTGTCATCCACTTCTCGCTCGTCTCCTTCTGGCAGTCGGGTAATAACAAACAAAATCATTAATACCACAACAATACCGGCGATAACCAGGTAAGGAATTTTCACGGTGTCGGCTTCCGACTGCAGGTAGGTGTTTAACGAATCCTGCCCCATGGCAGCTAATTCTTCTGGACTGTGCTCAATGCCCGACAAGATGAACTTCCCGCCAAGTATTGGCGCTACAACGGCACCCAATCCATTAAAAGATTGTGCAAAATTAAGCCGTTGGGTAGCTGTTTCCTTATCTCCTAGAACGGAGATATATGGATTTGCAACGGTCTCCAAAAAAGTGGCTCCGGCAGCGATCACAAAAATAGCCGTTAAAAAAAAGAGATAGCTTCGTTCGGATGCCGCTGGTATTACCAATAATGCCCCTAAAGCATAAAGCACTAATCCAACTAACACACCCTTCTTGTATCCGAAACGTTGCATGTAGAGCCCCGCAGGAATAGCTACCACAAAATAACTTATATATGCGGAGGTATCGATGAGTGAAGATTGTAAATCATCTAGCTCAAAAGCCTTTCGTAAGTGAGGGATTAATATCGGATTTAAGTTATGAAGCAGTGCCCACAGAAAGAACAATGAAGTTACTAAGATGATGGGTACCAATGTGCTTTTCTTTGACATATAATAATATTAGGTTCAGTTTAAACTATAAAAATTTATTCATTATTGGTAAAGTCAGATACAAAGTAAGGTAATATACCTATGAAATACCTTTCTCATTTTAGCAAATGATTCAGTTATTTTAGCATATTTAAGTTATATTTGCTCTAATACTTGACCATAAGACTTAATACGAAGTGCCATTAAATGTAAAGTATCGCATTTTTTAATGAATGCTTATCATAGAGAATACGCGTCGTGTAGCCTATGTATTCATTGTCAGAGATTATATACGTCCCACTTAGCGGATTCATGAATTCCATGAAGCACCTATCAAGGCGAATAAAATAAAAGGATGAACGAAAAATTATTTACGGATGAAACCTCAATTATTGAAACTTAGCACGGCTCCAACGCAATCCTTTAGTGTTAGGCAAGATTTTGTTCCATATATGAACAATAAATGGCATTACCATGCAGAGGTAGAATTGATTCATTTTTTTAAAGGGAAAGGCACGCAGTTTATCGGTGACCAAATAAATCACTTTCACCCCGGGGATATTGTGTTGGTGGGATCGCAACTTCCCCACTATTGGCGTTTTGACGACCTGTATTTTGATGAAGCGAATCAAGAGAAGGCAGATGTACGCGTAGCTCATTTTAATGAATGTTTCTGGGGGAAAGATTTTTTAGAGCTTCCTGAAAATTTAAATATAAAGCAACTATTAGATAAAGCCAGAAGGGGTATTCAAATTATAGGACAAACCAAAAAGAAGGTCGCACATATTCTCCAGGAAATGCTTACAAGCGAAGGCACTAAACGAATTCTTTTGCTTATCGAGGCCCTCGATATCATTGCCTCCGATCAGAACTATCAACTTATTTCTTCTATGGGATTTCACCCTAACCTTCAGGACGAAGAAAAAGGCCGTATAAATAACATATTTGATTATACCCTCTCAAATTTCCGACAAAAAATAAGCTTAGAAGACATTTCAGTAATTGCTGGTATCAGCTCTAATTCTTTCTGCCGATACTTCAAATCTAAAACAGGAAAAACCTACTCACGCTTTTTATTGGAGATCAGAGTGGGCCATGCCTGCAAACTATTGATAGAAAACAAAATGAGCGTAAAACAACTCTGCTATGAAAGCGGCTTTAATAATTTTGCAAGCTTTCACAAATACTTTAAACAAATTACGGGGAAAAGCCCTCTGTCTTACCAAAAGGCTTTTCTAGAACGGATATAAGTTATAAGTAGTACCCTTAAGACGCAAGTATCAAGATATTAGTGCCTAAACGTAAGCACTAGAAATTGATTGATAATCGTTAGTCCAGTGTTGTGACTGCATAATTATCGCATTAGCTAATTCGTACCTTAACCATTTACCTATTCAATAACTCAACTATTTCCCTATTCCACTATTCAACGTATTAACTACCGTGTTCCATCACAAACACCTTTAAAATACCCCACCGATTCGGCAATACCTGCTAAGGGATCTTTCATATCTTTTTCGTATTCTAAACTACAAGAACCTGTGTATTTTATTTTTCTTAGCATTTTTACATAGGCAGGAATGTCAATAACGCCACGTCCAAGTTCACAAGTCTTGCCATCTTTAGTGGCAGCTGTTACATTCTTTAAGTGCATATCGAATATTCGTTTCGCATATTTTTGCAAATCCGCCACTGAGTCGTGCCCATCTCTCTTGTTATGCCCCATATCGAAACAGATTCCTACTCTTGGGTCTAAATCTTTAATAAGATTGTAAATAACAGAAGCATTTGGATATAATTTATCTTCCGGCCCATGATTGTGAATAGCATAGCGGATATTATATTCTTTTGCCTTTTCAGCAACATAAGGTAAATCCTCATGGTTTGGAATGCCAATAATAAGATCTACACCAACTCGTTTCGCATAATCGAAGGCATTATCAATCTCCCCTTTTGTTTTTGTATAGATCGGGCCAACGCCATAACCAGTCACATCGTATTCCTTCAGTTTTGCATGAAAAGCCGCTATTTGTTCAGCAGAGCTATTGTAAGGCAGATGAAAGTCTTTGATACATAAATAATGTACGTCTACTTTTTTCATCATCTCCAGAGATTGATCAAGGTTAAAATTCACAAAGCTGTACCCTGCTATTCCCAACTTAAACGGTTCATTCTTGATCTCGGCCTTTGAAACCAACACACCAGCCATACTTGGCATATCAATGAATGTGGCAGCTGCCGCTCCCAATAGACTTTTTTGTAAAAATTTTCTTCTGCTATTCATATTTATTTATTGTCTTTTTTTGCGAGCGCTAATGCTTGCGTCGTTATATAATATTTCGTAATCATATTAGGCACTTCCCAGGTTGGAAGTTTACCATCCTTTAGATAGGTCAGATAGTTTTTAGTAACCTGCGCAAAATGCTCTTCATGACTTGTTTTAAGTTCTTCTGGAATCACGACCCCGTAAAAGCCCTCTTTTAATTTCTTAACAGTCAGGCCATCGTATTTAACACTGAGCTGTTCAATGGCTTTCTTCACTTCTTCATCAAATAATTTTTTATCTCCCTCCGCTAATTCGATAAATAGCATTGGTTTGTATCCCTCTTCTTTACCTTGTTTTATAATAAGGTTTGCTTTGGTTCCACGCATGATCGAGTAATGCGTATCACCCGTCCCTTCAGGTGCTTCAAAATTCCATTTTACCGATACCTTAGCGTGTACACCTTTAATGGTGTAATCAATTTCACCATTCGCATAAACCTCCAATTCATCTTTCTTATTTACGTTGGCACGTAAAAACTCAGGATAATCTTCATTTGTTGCTTTTTTAAATTGTGCAACACTTAATAAGGTTGGCCACCGTTTTGCACCTAAAAGCTTAATATCTTTCTTATAATCGATCACTTGATCTGGGAAACCCTCCCATTGCACTAAATCGACCAGATGCGTCGTAACATCAACGATCCCTTCTCCCTGTTGGCTTACATCAAAGAACCAACTAGGCCTAATAAGGGGCTTACCTGATACATTTTTAAAGAAATGGTGGACACTTTCCTTCGTGATACCGGGCTTGTCAGCTGTACCTTTCTGCAATTCACCAAATAACGCTTGCGTTTGAGAAAGCTCTTTTTGTAAGGTTGCTGTGATCTCGAATCTTTCAGTCATGATATCGTATAACAAGACACCTTTCTCTTTCGCTTTTGCAAAGGCTCCTTCAAGTTTCTGAAAACCCTCTTCATTAATGGCCATCGGCTTATCCGCTAATACATTAAAGCCTCCTTCAATCGATTGATTGATATAATCAATTTTACGTTTATTATTACCTGCTAATACAACTACATTCCCCTTTTTCTCCTGAAGCATTTTCTGCAAGAAATCTTCACCGGTGTAAACCTCTTCTTTCCAGTGCGTAGGTACCGAAGCACTGGTATTGTAGCCATTTACTAGATTTAAATGTGCCTGTAAATCTTTCCCATCTGTTGGAGCATAAACATGCACGGTACTATCTACCCCCGGGTACATCTCTTTTTGGACAAGGGCAGCATGAAAGTGCCCGGGATCTAGTGTAATCAATCGGATATCATTCACTTTTTCTTCTTTTTCTTTAGCTGTTTGGTTATTGCAGGAAACAACTGCTCCACCGAGCAGCAAGAATCCGACAGCTTTCATAAATTTGTTTTTAAACATCTGAATTTCTATTTATTAACTTATATTTTTATTGTATCAACCCACTCTTTCGTTTCCTGCACTCTTTGCTTCTTATCGAGATCTGCCGCTAGATTTTACTTCTTTTATGCCTCTATTCTTTCCACCCAAGGCAAGCTTTTTTACTTTTTACTTTATTCACGCCTTCACATGTTCCGTACCATATGGAAAACGTTGCGGCCTAGAAAGCGTAGCATTGGCTTCATCATCGCCAATAAATTGCTCTTTCTCTATATCCCATTTTAGCTTTCTCCCTAATTTCATGGCAGTGTAACCAATAATACAGGCAGATCCTACGCGCTGGGCCACCTCCGCCGGACTAATTGTTTCCTTACCATTTTTGATGCATTCTAACCAATTGGTATGCTGTTCAGGACTTGCATAAAGTTGAATTTCATTCGGTTTAATTTCCGAAGTTAAGATTTTTTTGTCGCTCGCATAAAAAGCTTTATTTTCCTTTCCATCTGTTCCCGCCGTCGGATCGGAGGCCGTAACGCCTACATTACCTCTCGACACAAAAATCCAGCCCTCGGTGCCTTCAAAACGCACGCCATTTGGAAAAGTATCACGGACCTCCATCGTCACGTTATTGGGATAAAGCGCATGGATTTCATATTTGCCATGTACATCCCATAATCCTGAAGTGGGGTATTCTGCTTTCCCTTCAACCTCCAAAGGTCCGCTCAATTCTGACCCCATTCCCCAGTGCGCAATATCGAAATGATGAACACCCCACCCGGTAATCATCCCTGCACAAAACTGTTCGCAACGCAACCACCCTGGTCGTTCTCCATCAATCTCCGTTTGCGAATGCACTCTATCCTTGGTATAATAAACTTTTGGAGTCGATCCCAGCCACATGTCGTAATTTAAATTAGGGGGAACAGGCATTTCGGTTGTGATACCACCTGCAGGATCAATTGGAAGGCCAATTTTAATGCTTTTAAGCTGTCCGATTCTTCCATTTCTAACTAATTCACATGTTCTTTTAAATTGTGGCCAAGGATGCATAGACCGCTGCTGGGTTCCCAACTGAAAAACCACCCCAGATTTCTTAACTGCATCAGCCATCGTTCGTCCTTCTTGTATCGTCAATGCCGTTGGTTTTTGTAGATAGATATGTTTCCCCGCTAAAGCAGCTTCCATCGCAGGTTGAGCATGCCAGTGATCGGGTGTACTGATAACCACTGCATCAATATCCTTGTTAGCAAGTAGGTCGTGGTAATCATCATACATTTTCACTTGGATAGACTTGCCAAAATTATCCATGTGTGTTTTTTCGATCCAAGCTTTCCCTTGTTTTAAACGATTACTGTCTACATCAGCAACACCTACAACGGTTAC
>DATMSZ010000014.1:0-1514 GCA_035565175.1 Pseudosphingobacterium sp. | reverse complement strand
TCTCGGATTTTGATCAGGTATATTACCTACTTGCGCATATCCAAGTAATGACATAAAAGACATTAAAAAGGATATAATGTATTTCTTATTTTTTAACATGGTATTATTATCCTATAGTGTTTTAAATCTAAAATATCTCTTCAGAGATGTTTGACAAAATTAATCTTTTGTTGTTACAAAAGCCGATAGTTAAATAGTTTTTGCGCGAATATTGATTTAATTATTATCAATTTGACAAAATTAGAACATAAAGGATTAATGTCACGCAAATTTTTCTTTTGAGCAAGTGTCGCAGGAGTTTATTACAAGCTACAACGCTTAAAACAAAAATTGACTTACATTTAGGATAGGAAGAAAAGAAAGGCAGGTTATATCTAAATTACGGGGTGATCTAGTATAAATTATTTACTGACGTCCTATAAAAACCATCTGGCCGGGGATATCACCGGTGGTAAAGGATTTCAATAATTTACCGCTTGCGTTATAATGATATAATGTACCTGATGTAACATAATTCTTTGCATCCGTAATAAAAATATCTTTTGTTTCGCTGTCTACTGCAATTCCATAAGGCAAACGAATATTCTGTTCAGTGTTATCGGTGATATATTTTTTTACAAAACTCAAATTTAAACTACTGAATTGGTTATAAACGAAGGAATTTTCAGGCGCCATATTGCTCCAAACAGCTGCATACGTGTATATGTCTTCGCCTTCAATCCAAAAATTACTTACGGGAACATTAAATTTGCGAAGAACTTCATCTTTTTGACTGTCGATCATGAAGAAATTTGGCGGTTTATTATAACCATCGCCTCTTGAACTAACATATATATTTCCCTTATCATCTGCTTTAAGTCGGTGGAGGTTTATATCGACATCAATTCGCTTTATTTCACTTAAGGAGTTTAAATCAATCACAGATATTGTTCGTTCATAAGCGTTTGGATTATATCCACCTGAATTGGCTACATACAGCTTATCGTTCGCTACTGCAATGCCATCCGGTTGCCTTCCTACGCTTACTGTTCTTGAAATGGACAGTGAGGAAGTATCGATTTCCACAACCTCTCCATTTGGTGAATTAGAACCGAGACCGATTTTTGCATTGTAAGAGCTTACATAAGCTTTACCATTATGAAATGCTATGTATCTGCAATTAATGAGATCTATTTTTTTTATGCGTTTAGCAGTCCTGGCGTCTAGCACTTCTATTTTGTTGGATGCGTTTACAATTATATAAAGCTTGCTTCCATATAACTGTATGTCATTTCCGACATCTCCTAGGCTAAGTACCACATCCGGATTTGCTCTCTTGTAAACATTTCTTTCATAAACCCCCGTGGAAAAATCATAGAAATCAAGCGAAGCTTTGTTCATTGACATATTACCTTCGTTTAACAAGTATAATCCATTGGTGAAATTAAAACCCTCGATTGGTTGTGGCTCGAGCGGTTTGCGACAGCTAAAAAAGGCTATTGAATAAAGAAGTGTTATAATAGCTAATCTCGAAT
>DATMSZ010000013.1:0-5162 GCA_035565175.1 Pseudosphingobacterium sp. | reverse complement strand
ATTTTGATAAATGTAAACAACAGATAAACAACGAGAACAAATTTGATACCCTTCAAGAAACACCCAATCCAGAAGAATATGAAGATGCCTATAAGAAGTATTTTAAAAAGTTAAAAATTCCAAATGTAAAAGTACCTCAGGCATTTCATCTCCCTTTCAGGCTAAGAAACAAACCTCGCTTTGACGTACTTACGGCTGCTATGCCAATAGAATTAATCAAGAAAAAATCGAAGGAATATGGAGTCAGTATTACCGAATATCTTACAGCTATTTATCTCTATGCTCTACAGCAGATTTATAGGCGACAATCATTACTCAAAAAAAGAATCAGTAGCAAAATTATCCGCATAGAAGTGCCAATCAACCTTCGCAGGCTCTATCCTTCACGAACCATGCGAAATTTCTCCCTCTATGTACTTCCTACAATTGACTTGCGTTTAGGAGCGTACACATTTCAAGAGATCATTAAAATTGTATTTCATCAAATGCGACTTGAAACAGACAAGAAGCTTATTAACAAAATGATCTCCCGTAATGTTGGTGGCGAAAGGAATCCCATCCTGAGAAGAATTCCGCTTCTTATCAAATCGCTTTTTCTTTCGAAGTTATATACCATTGGAACAAAGCAATACAGTGGTGTAGTGACGAATTTGGGAAAGATTGATTTAGGGCCAGATTTAAATCAATGGATTAAAGGCTTCCTATTTATACCCCCTCCTCCCAATAAGGTCTTAAAAGTTAACTGTGGCATTGCTGGTTTTGGGAATCATCTTATAGCAAGTTTTGGTAACATCACCACTTCAAGAGAATTGGAGCGCTTATTCTTCTCATTTATGGTAAAAGAAGGTATTCGGGTTAAAATAATTAGTTATTAAAAAATTTAAGTATGAACTATTGCAACAACTGTGGTGTCGAGCTTGAGAAATCCATGCTTACTTGCCCCTTATGTGGTAAACCGACAGATGAAACAAGTAATAAGGACGTTAAAAAAGAGGAGCCTACTTTGCAAGGAAGGCGAAAGGAGGCCGCGATTAATGATTTCCCCATCAATCAAAAGCTTATATGGGAAGTAATCTCTGTAATTATAGGTTCCAGTGTCATTGTTACGCTAACAATAAATCTTATTATAAGCAAACGGATTACCTGGGCTGAATATCCTATAGTAATTTGCCTGGTAGTTTTCTTTTACACCGCTCTGTTTGCATTCTGGAATCGGAGCCTATTGATTAAAATCGTTGTAAGTTTTGTAGCTTCTTCGCTCCTATTAGTGATTATTGACTTAATTGAAGCAGGAACCAACTGGCCAATCAGAGTTGCCCTACCACTCCTATTTTTGCTTAACATCATTTCAGCTATTTTGTTGTTGGTTATTCGCCATGCAAAAAACAAGGGCATCAATCTAGTCGCCTACATGCTGCTAGGGATTGGGATTCTTTGTCTTTGCATTGAAATGATCCTCTCGGTGTATACCGATAATGCGCTTCATTTGAGCTGGAGCTTAATTGTGTTTTTAAGTACACTGATTACGTCGATTGTGCTACTTTATATGCATTTCAGACTGTTAAAGGGTAGAGATCTCGAAAGGACATTTCACATATAAAATATGTCCTTCATGGTAGACTAACAAAAGCTTACTGAGTTTGTTGCTATGAAATACATATTGTTTATAAAGGGTCAGAATTTGCCAAGCATTCAGAGTAAATTATTTTCACTTTTTTTACGCTTGATCAATAAAAAATCATTCTTAAAAAAACAGATGGCTGTCGGCAGGACAAATTTTTACAACTGTCCCGAACCTCCGGTAAGCCTCTCTAAATATCTCAAAGTTAAAAAAACACATCACAATGGTCATGCTATTTTTACATTGTCCCCTCTGTCAGACGAAGGTTCAACACATATTTTATACTTACATGGGGGCGCTTATGTGCAAGGCTTCACTAAATTACATTGGTACTTTTTATCAAGATTTATCAGGAAATCTCCCGTTATCATAACTGCTCCTGATCTTCCCGTGGCACCTAATAGTACGTATCAAGCTGTATTTAATATGCTACTTGAAATTTACGAGCAACTACTACAGACGGTTAATCCAGAGAATTTGATACTTATGGGAGATTCCTCCGGTGGGGGAATGGCCTTGGCGCTAGCACAATTATTGAGAACGAAGGGTATTAAACAACCAGCGCAAATAATTCTATTTTCACCATGGCTTGATATCACCATGTCAAACACGGAAATCCGAGAAATTGATCGCTTAGATCCTTTTATGGGTATCGAAGGTCTCGTAAACGCAGGTAAGCTCTATGCAGGCGGAGATGATAGAGATCATTACCTGCTCAGTCCTATTAACGGTTCATTGGAAGAGTTAGGAAAAATATCGCTGTTTGTAGGTTCTAACGAAATGATGGTTGCTGACGCTAGAAAATTAAAAGAACAGGCCGCAATAAAAGGTATTGACATAAATTACTTTGAATATACTGGAATGATTCATACTTGGGTGCTTTTCAATTTTCCCGAATCTAAGGCGGCCTTAGAGCAGGTACTGACAATAATTAGGTAGCGAGGTTTAGCAACATAACTAACATAATATGCTAATTATGTTGCTTTCTTAAATATTTGGTAAGAATAACGATCAATTGTCCTTCCACTCTTCCTTCAATTTGCTCTGGGTTGTCTTCCACCAGTTTAATATTTTTAACTACAGTTCCTAGTTTAGCATTCAATGAACTGCCTTTTACGTCAAGTGATTTAGTCAGCACTACAGAATCGCCGTTTTGAAGTATATTACCATTACTGTCTTTATGCAATGTTACGATTGCAGTATTCTCATGGTCGCCAGTTGCTTTAGCCCACTCTAGTGTTTCGTCATCCAGATACAGCATGTCCAAACTATCGGCCGCCCAACTTTCCTGCTGTAAACGATTAAGCATACGCCAAGCAACTACTTGTATAGCAGTAACTTCGCTCCACATGATTTCTGAAAGAAAATGCCAGTAATTATTTTCCAGTTCTATTTTTTTATCCACTTGTGCTAAGCAACGATCACATATTAAAATATCGTTATCATTATAGCCAGCTGTGGTTGGAGGGACAGTGTACACTGTCAAATTAGTATCCGACTTACATAACTCACATTTATTTCCACTTCTACTTCTTAATATTTCTTCCATTCTTTTATTCTTTATTTTTCGAGGAGCTAGCAAAAGTAGGGGAAAGTTTTTAATTAAATAGGTAACCACTTATACTTAACCTGATAAATGTATGCAAGTTGATTTACATTCACACTTTGAACAGTATTGAACGGGTTTGAATCGGATTTGACAAGTGTCTAGAATAGGTAAGTAATATATTTGAGGAAACTCTTTAAATTAAACCAGTTATGAGACTTATTTCACTATTCTTTTCTGCGTTATTATTAGCCGCTCAATTATCCGCGCAGAATAAAAACATACAGGAAATAAAAATCCCAATGGAATCCGCTTTTTGGGAACATGAAAGTGCGGCAGTTGCATTTACAAACCACCGAAATGTGAAAGCGGCGAAGCCAAAGAATACATCTGGCTATCAGATATTTCTCAAAGATCACATTTTTACAGATGGAACAATTGAATTTGATGTTGAACTTAATGGAATGGGATTTCCGGGTATTAACTTCCGAACATCAGAAGACCGTAAAAATGGGGAGAATTTCTACATCCGTTCCTTTGGACCAGTAAGTTCGCTTACCAGAACCACACTTCAATATGCCGCCGTTATTGATGGTATCAGCATGTGGGACTTAACCGACGAATATCAAACAGGAGCTACCATTCATAAGGAAGGGTGGAATCATATTAAGCTAGTTATTTCCGGCAAACAAATGAAAGCGTACGTGAATGATATGTTAAAGCCTGCCCTTGTTGTACCTGAGCTGGAAAGCACACGTAAATCTGGCACTATTTCACTTAGTGGAAATGTTATTTACGCCAACCTCGTCATCAAACCGAATGCCACGGAGGGTTTAAGTTCTGATGCAGGATATATTTCCACTTACAACGACACCCGTTATCTAAAAAATTGGATGGTTAGTCCATCAGTGGACTTTCCTTTTGGAAAAGAAGTAACCATGCCCTTACCAAGTATGCATGGAAAATTGGTGCATTCAGACTTACCTGATAGTACCACCTCGTGGTCGCCAATTACAGCAGAAAACAGAGCAATCATTAATTTAAGTAGAAAGTTCGGTGGTGTCGAGCAAGATGCACGCAGATTAGCGTGGATTAAAACAAGCATACACTCGGATAAATTTCAGGAAAAAATACTACACCTAGGCTTTAGTGACGAAGTATGGGTGTTTATTAACGGGCAGATTCTTTACGTAGACAAGAACTATTTTGGCACGCCCAGTCAAAAAGAATTCCGGGGAAGGTGTACAATTGAAAACGCCACGATCAAATTACCATTAAAAGAAGGTAACAACGAAATTATGATTGCCCTAGCTAATTATTTTTATGGCTGGGGAATTATAGCACGTTTGAATGATATGGACGGTATTCAGCTAAATTAGTAAGGGTAATTATTACGAGACCTACAGTTAACTTGCAAAACAAAAAGAGACCGGTTCTAACGACCGGTCTCTAACTTTCACCATCCATTATTGAGCCTAACCAATTTTTATTTCTTTGTTAGATTGATAGAAATAGAATGTTCGTCCAATCCCTCAATGTGTTCATCTGTAAAGATATCTTTAGACGACTCTTGTATTGCCGACAATAGATCTTCTGCAGAACCGTCATAAGCCACTAAGATAGTAGAACCACTTGGGCTGTACTTCATCTTAGTATCTTCTACATCCTTACAGGCTTGTATCGTTTCGTTTAATTTTTTAAGTGTTATTAAATTAATACCGGAGATATTAATAGTGGTCATAGCCTCCGTGTCTCCACTATCCTTTTTCTTAAAGAAACCCAGCAATTTATCACTGGTACCTTTGGTTTTATCAGCTGCGTTAGAAGCCTTGTCAACTTTATTAAGGGCTTGGTCGACCTTGTCAAATATACTCTGCGCTTGTAGATTTGTTAGGCCAAAGCAGAGTATGGCGAAACACGAAATAATCACCGTTTTCATAGTCAAAATTTTTAAATATTAATATTTTTTTAAACCGTTAAGTGCATCAAAGTTTT
>DATMSZ010000012.1:0-12800 GCA_035565175.1 Pseudosphingobacterium sp. | reverse complement strand
CAAAAGTTCTTCCGTCTGCAATATATTCAATTCGATTATTGAAATTTATTTGTGCTATGAAATCATTCGAAAACGGCAATATTTCCGTTTTCATTTCGGTATTTAAAAATTTTAGTATACTTAACACTCATTTTTGAATCTTCATATCTAATACAAAATGAAAATCTTAGTCATAGAAGATGAACAGGACCTAATTGATATCATAGCGGTTTCTTTAGAGAAAGAAGGATATTTAGTAGAATGCGCTATTAATTTAAGCAGCGGAATGCAAAAGATAATAGATTATGAGTACGATTGCATTTTGTTGGACATCATGTTGCCAGACGGCAATGGTCTTACCTTGATTGAAGAAGTGAAAGCAATGGGAAAGGAAGTAAACGTCATTATTATTTCAGCGAAAGATTCACTGGACGATAAGGTTTATGGTCTTAATCTTGGAGCGGACGATTACTTGTTAAAACCCTTTCACATTGCTGAGTTAACTGCTCGGATAAATTCGGTGGTACGAAGAAAAATTTTGAATGGTTCCTCCGTATTAGAATTTTGTAATCTTAAATTAGATCTTCAAAATCGAACCGCCTCTACCAATAATCGCGATATTGCCCTCAATAGAAAAGAATTCGATATTATCTCTTATCTTGTTTTGAATAAGAATAGACTTGTAAATAAAGCAGCATTAGCGGAACGGGTTTGGGGCAATTACATAGACGAATCGGATGATTTCGAATTTATGTATGCACAAATCAAAAATTTAAGAAAAAAGCTGCGTTACCATCATATAAATCTGGAAATCCAATCTATTTATGGTATAGGATATAAAATCACCGCCAATGAAGCTACTTAATTATATGTCGCTTTATTTGGCTATAGCAATACTATTAATTGTTAGCGTCTGGGGAACAATCTATTATTTTGTTATGCTAGGAGATGTAAAGCGAAATGTAGACGAAGGTCTGGCAAATTCAAAGTATATTATATTACGAAATGTAAAAACTAATCCTGACATTCTAGTTAAATCTGCGTTTTTTGGAAATAACTATGCTATTCGAGCTATCAGTAAAACAAACAGTCGCGTATCCACAGACCACTATCAAGATACAACACGGTTTGTACAACGTGAAGCGACCCATGAACCTGTCAGAATGCTTAAAACTATATTTGAGCAAAAAAACAAGCTTTATGAATTAAAGATTTTTGCCTCTATGGTTGAAGAAGACGACCTGATTTCAAGTTTATTTAAGGGGCTTATTGGGTTATACATAGCTATTATTATCAGTAGTTTAATTGTGCAACAGCTACTTGTACGAAAAATTTGGCAACCCTTTCGCCAATTACTAGATAAATTACGGAATTTTCAGCTAGACAGTGATCAGGCCATCGTTCCCATTCCCACCAAAATAAGTGAATTCAAAGAAATGAATGAGGTTATTACCTCACAAATGAAACAGGCAATGGAAACGTATAACAGTCAAAAACAGTTCCTTGAAAATGCCGCTCATGAATTACAAACGCCTTTAGCAATTAGTATTAACAGGCTTGAGTTACTTATTGAAGAAGATCTCAAAGAAGAAGACAGGAAACACGTTGGGCAAGTAATACGCACATTAGAACGTTTAAGTCGGCTTAATAAGTCATTATTACTGCTCACCAAGATTGAAAATCGTCAATTTATAAAGAAAGGCCCTGTGTCTATCAACGACATCTTCCGATATTTACTCTCCGAGTTTAAGGATCTTTCTGAACAAAAATCGCTGACCTATGTTTTACATGAAGAACAGGAATTACAATGGACAATGAACCGAGATTTAGCTATTGTACTTATTAGCAACCTATTGAAAAATTCAATTGTGCATAATCATCAATATGGGAATATTACTATCCATATTGACGCACAATCATTTACCATCGAGAATAGCGGCGAAAGTATTGCTTTAGACGAAAAGGAACTTTTTGAGCGATTTAAAAAACAGGGCAAAAACAAAAACAGTATAGGTCTTGGTTTAGCTATTACAAAAGCAATTGTCAACACTTACAACTTAAAAATCAACTACCGTTTTTTAACAACTCATCAGTTTACTGTTTCCCGCTAATATATAATTCCCAATTGTTTTCAGATTTTTCATTTAGCTTTGATTTATAACGTTTAATCGCCCTCGGGCCTGCTTTAAATAAGAACTCGTTAATGATAGATCAAATAGGTAATACACCCCTTACTAAATCTGAAACACTTTCAGAGCGGTATCAATGTCAAATTTATATAAAAGAAGAGTTTCACAATCCAGGTATGTCTTCTAAAGACAGGGCCGCTTTGTACATGATACGTGACGCAGAAATAAAAAATTTCTTAAAACCCGGATACACTATTGTAGAGGCAAGTAGTGGCAACACAGGCATCGGAATAGCATTGATTGCTAGAGAACTAGGATACAAGTGTCATATATTTATGAGTAGTAAAGGTTCACAGGAAAAAGTTACTCTATTAAATAGTATGGGTGCGGAGGTTACCATTTGCCAAAATTCAAATGGACCTAAAGATCCAAACTCTAGCCAAGCACGAGCAAAGGCTTATCATGAACAGCATCCTCGTTCTTACTTTTGCAATCAGTATTTCAATCAAGCCAATATAGATGCACATTATTATATGACAGGTCCCGAAATATGGACACAAAGCTTGGGTAAAGTATCCCATATCATCGCTGGTGTGGGTACGGGTGGCACAATATCGGGTCTAGGCAGATATTTTAAAGAGAGAAAACCTCCTGTAGACATTTTGGCGGTCGATCCAGAAGGTTCTATTCTAACGAATTATCATTTGAACGGTATTATAGACGCAACACCAAGAAAATACCTCATCGAGGGAATTGGACGTCACTTTATACCGGGAGCATTGGATTTTTCCGTTATCGACCAATTTATACAGGTGAGTGATCTTGAAGCAGTTGAGGCAGCGCATAGTTTCAAAAAGATAAGTGGGTATCTTAGCGGTTTTTCGAGTGCAGCCGTCTTGGCCGCACTAGATAAGTTAAACCAACAACAACCTTTTAAAAAAAATGATTTCGTTGTACTGTTTTTTGCCGACCATGGGAACCGGTACATCAGCAAATTATATAATAGTAACTGGCTTGAAAAAGAACTGGGCTATACATATAGTGAGGGTAACGAACTAAGCTCATGATGACTGTAGATAAGTACGAGGATTTAGCAATCGTTCTTGCGTGGCCAGAACAGACCGCGCGTGGAGATGAAAGCTGGATGTCCCTTTTTAAAAAACTGGGCATCGTTAAGAACCTCAATTTTAAAGTCGGACATTCGGCTATTATCTTAATAGAAAAGAAAACTGGCAAGTTAGCTTATTTTGATTTCGGAAGATATATTTCCCCAAGAGGTTATGGTCGTGCTCGCTCAGCAATAGTAGACCCCCGACTGCAAATGGAAAATACCGCTCGGATAGCAAATGGGGAGATTCAAAATCTTTTAGTACTACTAAATGAACTCAAATCTATAGAATATGCAACCCACGGGGGCAAAAGCTTATATTTCTCGATTGCTCAGCAACTTTCGTTTATAAAAGGAATACAATATGCACAATCAGTTGTAAACCAAGGTCATATTTTATATGGGGCATTGGCTCGAAACAACAACAGTTGCTCTAGATATGTGGCGCAGATATTATTGGCCTCCCTAAAACCAAAACACCCTTCACGTCGAAGCATTTATCTTCCTGAAAGTTTTAAAGCAAGCCCTATGAGCAATGTTGTCAATGCAGATCCTGATCGTTCTGTTTACTGTTTCGAAAATGGAAATCTCCGTAAATTTAACATGAGCAGATATCAATCACTTACTTTTCAGCTTTCTCTCCTATTTCATAATATCATTCCTAAGAAGGCTGCTCTATTGCCATGTGATAGACAGGCTGGGTTTATGATTGAACCAGTGCGGCCAACTAGTGTTCCAGACCATGCTCAATGGCTTGGCGGCATTGGTGAAGGTGTTTGGTATTCACTTAGTTTAGCTTCATTAAACACCTATCTTATAACTCGCTACAATAGTAAAGGGGATGTAGAATACCATGAGCATTGCCAAGCGGAAGAGTATCTAGACCCTAAAAAAGACTATCAATTCACCTATAACTGTCATTATGGTTACTATACACTTAAGTTGCAACAAAAAGTTATTAAACTAATTGCTATCGATAAAACGGTTACGCAAGCAGTTAAGAATTAAAGCAAAATCCTTGAAAACTATGTCGATCAATATATTAAAATCAAAGATACATACCGTTAAAGTAACGGAAGCAAATGTGGCATATAACGGCTCTATCACTGTAGATGCTGATTTACTGGATGCAGCAAATATTAAGAAGTATGAACAAGTTTATATAAACAATGCTGTCAATGGAAGTCGGATTATGACATATGTATTGCCAGGAGAAAGAGGCAGTGGTGAAGTCTGTATGAATGGTGGGGCTGCTCTACATGCGCAGGTAGGTGATATCATTCATATTTTGAGTTTCTTCCAGCTTTCGGAGGAGGATGCAGACGAATATCAACCGATACTGGTATTTACTAAAGATGGGAATATCATCGAGTCTATAGATTATTACAATTATTAAGTTTCTTTGCAAAAAACATAAAAGCAAAGTCCCCCTTGAAACAAAGGTAAGTTCGCACCTGTTATTTACGTTTAACGTGAAGTTATTTTATATATAAAATTAGGCTAATAGCATTGAAATCAATTAATAAGTGCGTATTTTTGCCTATAAAAAAATAAAATAGCGCTGTCAGCTGGCAATAAAAACTTTAATATTTTCGTTTTTACCGAAAGAATAAAAGGTCTTAATGTTGAATATTTAGTTCTATAAAGTCTTTGAAAACATTCTAAATAATATTAAGTTTACAAAAATCAACAAAAAACACACGTATATATCTTGAAAACTGAAAACACCCATAGTCTTACCGCTTTTATCAACAATTTCGAACGAACGTTAAAAAAAGTCTTTTATGAGCAGGCTGATATCAACCAGCTCAGCTTAGAAAGAGGCTTACCTCCTGCTCTGTGGAAAGATATTATGGATGCCAAACCACTTTCAGTGGCCATCCCTGAAAAATTTGGAGGGCGCGGATGTATTGTTAAGGAGTGCTTAGCACTTCTTTCAGCAGCTTCATATGAATCTCTTCCACTCTCTTTAACTTTCGGAATCAATATAGCACTATTTTTGGAGCCAGTGGCCAAGTATGCTGATGACGATATAAAGGCGAATATATTTCACCGATTTTTGGAGCAGCAGAGTATGGGTGGTCTAATGATTACAGAGCCTGACTTCGGAAGCGACGCTTTGAATATGCGAACAGCCTATAAAGAAGAACAAGATAGTTTTCTAATAAAAGGAAAAAAACATTGGCAGGGCCTTACCGGACAAGCTGATTTTTGGATCGTAGCTGCCCGAAAAGATTTGGGAAACGGTGATTTAGCTAGAGATATCGACTTTTTCGTTACCGATAACACCGTTACGGCACAACACATTCAAGTTGAGTCTTACTATAATAATTTAGGTCTCTATATGATTCCTTATGGTTTGAATAAAATAGATATTTCCATTCCAAAAAATCAACGGCTAAAGGTAGAAAGTACAGGAATTAAAATGATGCTTGATATTTTACATCGAAGCAGAATGCAATTTCCAGGCATGGGAATGGGCTTTATTAAGCGGATGCTTGATGAGGCACTTGGACATTGTAAAAGCAGGGTTGTTGGCTCAGGCAACCTTTTATCCTTTGATTCTGTTCAATTTCAGTTATCAAGAATTCAATCAGCTTTCACGATCTGTTCTGCAATGTGCAGTAGAAGCAGTAATATCAGCGGTATCACAAATAGCTTGGCAACAGAGGGCCTAGAAGCAAATAGCATGAAAGCATTCGTTACCGATTTGATGCAAGAATCAGCACAACTATGTCTGCAAGTTTCAGGGGCAAACGGTTATAAAATAAGCCATATTGCAGGTAGAGGAATCGTAGATAGCAGACCTTTTCAAATCTTTGAAGGATCCAATGAGATGCTCTATTCGCAAATAGCCGAAATCATTTCGAAAAAAATGAAAAAAGAGAAAGAAAATAATCTCTATGGTTTTCTTGCTTCTTTTAATTTAACTCAAAGGGCAGCAGAACATTTTAAAGGTCAGCTAAGCTTTACACCAGGCGAAATGATTACTCAGAGAAAAATGGTAGATCTTGGTAAGATAATTAGTAGAGTAATCTGTACTGGCTACGTGCTTGATATGCTTGATAAAGGCTTTAGAAAAGACTTAATTGAGAACTGTATCAACAGTATAAAAATGGATATCGCCCACTTGGCATCTAATCTTTCTCTAGACAATCGCACCGAGGTAGTTTACGATTACGCAGAAAATAGTAATTGGCTTGGATATTAATACCAATTATTTCGACTCTGCATCTCTCCATAAAACAAAAAAGCTATCTGTATTCAGATAGCTTTTGTTAAATAAATCAGAAATTTATTTTAAAGACCCTAATTAGATTACGCGAACGTTAACTGCATTTGGTCCTTTTTTACCTTGTTCTACCTCGAAAGAAACATCATCATTTTCGCGGATACGATCCACAAGACCAGATGAATGAACAAAGATTTCTTTCCCGCCACCTTGCGGGGTAATAAATCCGAAACCCTTGGTTTCATTGAAGAATTTTACTACTCCTTCTTGCATTGAATTAAAATTTAAATATTAATAATATGCAATGATAACTATAAAATATTGTTAATCAAAGGCTTTTATTCCAAGATTTATTTTTTTTAAAAAAATTATCGCTCGCCATTCGTGTAACACATAATAAATCAACGATCTAAGCGGTTTATTTCACTTAAAAATTGACCTTTTCTAGCAGGTTTCATAACGCTGTTTTGTAGCATCTGTATCTCCATAAACTGCAAAATTTTGATACATGACTTTCGTTTGATATTAGCATATTGTATTGTTCTATACGCGTGCTCGCTTATATCGTATGAAAGATATGCCAGCCAATAAGAATATACTTACTATGGTAATATAAACCCAGGCAGGAATAGGCACTGGATCGCCTTGAGCATAAGAATGTAAACCCGACAGATAATAATTCACGCCAAAGTAAGTCATGATTACGCTTGAATAACTTAATAAGGATAACAGGTTAAATAGATACTTTCCCTGCATTTTAGGAATCAACCGTATATGCAAAACAAAAGCATATATGATAACAGAAATAAACGCCCACGTTTCCTTTGGATCCCAACTCCAATAACGCCCCCAGCTTTCATTCGCCCATATTCCACCCAAAAATGTACCGATAGTTAACAAAAATAAACCTACTGTAAGCGACATCTCATTTACTATTGTCAGTTCGTTGATAGATGCGTATACCTTTTTTTCTATTTTCTTATTGTTTATAACATATAATATTAAAACAACCATGCCTATTAAAGCACTTAGCCCAAAAAAACCATAACTAGACGTAATGATGGCTACATGAATCATCAGCCAATAGGATTTTAGGACCGGAACTAGCGGAGTGATTTGGGGATTCATTTGAGAACCTCCATGAGCAAAACCCATTAGTATTACCGCAATAAGGCATCCAGCTGCCGGAATAAAAGCATTACTATTTCGGTACATCAGTAAGCCCGAAACAATGCCGATCCAGCTGATAAACATAACGGCCTCATAACCGTTACTCCATGGCTCATGGCCGGAGATATACCACCTAATACCTAGGCCTGTGGCCTGTATAATGGCTCCGATGGTAACCAAAGCCAATAAAACCGTAATAGATTTATCAACCCATTTTAAATTGGTGAAAAGCTTTGTAAATGCTAATGCTAATATACATGTGCCCAATAGAGCATAAGTCATCATTAGTTTAAAAAAGATATTCCAAGAATTATAACGTATTTCCCATTCAATCTTGGATGGAGATGGAATTACATCACTCCCCCATCGATATTGAAGATCTTTGATAGCCTGTAAATAGTTGTCGGCTTCAAGCCACCCTCCCGTCTTCTGCGCGCCAATAACTCCCCCAAAATAATTTTCAACCGGGTTCGGCTTATTACCTTCGTCATGTCCATGACCACTCTCCCAAGCGATCCAAGTATTATTGGAGTCGTTTGGAATGGGAAGAATTCGCAAATATTGACCACTTATTAGTAATTGCATCACTTGCAATTTATCATTCAGTTCAATCACATCCTTATCATAACTATTTTGTTCGGCGGGCTTTTTTGCAAAGGCCTTTTGATAGTCCGCTTCGAGCACGAAATGCGGACCGCCATCATTGCCAAACTTTAATAAATTAATAAGTGAAGTGTAGCCCTGTGTATTTGCCCGAACTGCTTCCGTAAGTTGAACGCCTCCTTTTGTTCCCACTTTAATCATTGGAATCTGCGCCCAAGCAAAAGGCTGGATCGAAACTGCGAGAAGAAACTGATTCGCATCTAATTGATAAAACTGATCCTTATGATATAATTTTCGAAGGATTTCGAGCGCTAAGGTGTTTATTGGCTCGATCCTGCCGTCAAAATTCTGCACTAACAGCGCACCAAACTTTGTCGCATGAGCTTTGTCTATGTTCACCGATTGTGCGAATTGTTCTGCATCTTTCGTTTGGAGAGATAGAAGCTTCCGGATTTCATTATTATTGGAGCTTTCATTGTGAGGTATTTCATGAACATGCGTATCATGTTGATGTGAATCTTCCTTCAGCTGATTTCCCTGTGAAGGCCCGTGCATATCTATTTCCTGGCCAAAAGCAGTACTTAAAGGCAAAGATAAGAGAAGTAGTATTGCAATCTTTTGCTTCGAAAGCGTCTTCAACTGACTATTCAATTTTGAAAAACGAGTTCCTTTCCAAAATAGGGTAACAAACATACCAAAGAATAAAAAAGTATAACCTATGTACGTAACCGTTGTTCCCCAATAATCATGGTTTACCGAAAGAATCGTTCCCTTTTCGTCATGATCAAAGCTCGACTGAAAAAATCGATAACCTGCGTGATCTAATACATGGTTCATAAAAATAGTGTAAGGAGCTTCTGTTCCGTCATCAACAATAGAAACATCAGAAGAATAAGAAGCAGGACTGTCACTGCCTGGATATTTTTCCATTTTAAATTTACGCAGCTTGAGATCAAAGGGTGTATAATATATTTTGGATCCATAACCTAACGAAATAATAAGGCCATCGATTTCTGATTGATGTTGAAAACTTGTTATCCCCTTTCCACCATAAAAGGAAACTGTATCAATTGCATTAGCAGTAGACAACTCAAGTTTTACCAAGTCGGCGTCATTTTCATGCATTCTTTTATCTCCTTCAAAATGTATAATGTCGCCGGGTGTTGGAGCTTGTGGAATAACAAAGGTGAGTCCTGGTAATGTGTATAAACTTCTTAAATATAAAGGCTGTTTTTCGTTTGACCCTTTAACTACCTCTTGCGCCTGTGTGGCCATAATCATATAGTGGCCTTCCACCGGAGAAGAAATTAGAAGTCCCTCACCTCCGTCTTCGATATTGATAGCACCAGAGGTTTCTTTATTATAGCTTACAAGCATATTCTCAATCAGTTGCACACTACCAGAGCTAATATATCTGTTCTCTCTATTGCCATTTATTAATGTAACTAAATGCAAAACAGGTTTCCCGGAAGATGATTGAATAAGCGAATCCTGCGCTCTGGGAATAAAATCGATCACTTTCATCTTTACCCGCTTTCCCATAAAATCATATTCGGCTGAATAATTTTTCTTAAAGGGTTTAAGATAAAATGGTATCTTCTGAGAGGTAAGTATAACAGGTACATCATCATATGCCAAGGCTTCATTCCCATTCGTAATTTGCACCTTAAAAAAGGAAGCGTCCGAAATGATTTCATTATTCGAATCTCCCTCCCGAATATGCATAGAGCCTTCAAAGCTTATATATCGGGTAATACATCCGCCAACGAATATCATTATAAACGCCAAGTGAAAAATTAATAAAGGCCATTTATTTCGTCTAAATAGCTGATAACGCTTTATATTTCCTATGAAATTTAACACAAGAATCAACATAATTAGTTCAAACCACCAATTATTATAAATCAGCGCCTTTGCAACGGGTGTACCATAATCGTTCTCTACAAAAGTCGCTACTGCCATAGACAGAGCGTATAACAAGAGCATAAGACCCATCGTTCGGGTAGAAAAAAGTATTCTTCCAATAATTTTCATTGGCATGTATTTGACGGTAAATTAATACTATCCGATGGCAAAATTCGGCATAAAAAGGTTGAAGCGTTCTCTTGCAAATCGAGGTGTTTTATTTAATGAGACTATTAATCAAAAAATTGGTCAAACTTCCTCTTTTTTAAACGCAGAATGGTAATATGAATATAATTTTTTTGTAAAAAAGATGTGTGGTTTATTACTACGGCAAACCTTCGTGACACTTAATTCCCCAAAGCCTTATTCAGAAGAGCTTTTCCTTTATCACTATATGGAAGTGTAAGCGCCACTTGCTGTCCTTCTTCACTCATTTTCGTCCAAGTTTTTTGAAGGATACTTATCATTTTTTCTTCTGAATGCTTTTGAAGTAGGTCATCGTATTGAAATTCAAGAAAAACCAAGCACAGTGCATTTTCTATCGTTTGCACATCTCTATCCCTTTTGATTCCCTTCTTTAACACAATCTCCCTAACCTTTGCAATTATATCAGCGTCATAGTTCAATGAATCCATTATTTCAATGGCTTTCTGCGCATGATGTTTTGCAAGATCGCTCCTCCACGTTAAATAACCTACCCTGCCTTCGGGATACGTTTTTCTTTCAATCTCCCATCTTCCAATATGTTGACATCTGGAAGCCAACAATAAAGCTTCGCTGGCATGTTGATCAAGATTTTTAACCCATTCATATAACTTGAGCGCATAAAAATATTCAGACGGGTAATGCTCACCCTTCCACGTAATTTTCTCGGGCGATTGTTGATTGTATTGATCAAATAGCATGAAAGCTTGTTCAAGTTTAGTCATGAAGGATAAGTTTTTTGATAACAAACTTAAATAAAATGCATTTAATATACAATGTACTTAAAAACACAACGTAACACACTATTAAACAACACATTAAGATAACCACATTCATTTCGGCTCTATTATTGTTGCACAAATTTCAAAACAATTTTGCTCATTTTTAAGTTTAGAAGTTTGCAATCTTGTATTCATTAAGTATTTAAGCGAATTAAAATTGAACTCTTTATTTCCTCTATCTCTACCACGGGCCAACAGCGGTAACGTTTATGTCGTTTTCAGCATATTATTGTTTATTACACTGATTAGTCTCCATAGCAACGGATTCGGACAGATAACCACGCCTATCGACTCGTTAAAAGCCGACTCATTAAGAGCCGATTCTTTAGCGGTTCGACAGAAGATTGATTCCACAAACCGTCAATACGACATTAGTGATTTAATTCGGAACATCATCCATCCCAAAAGAAAACCCGATTCACTTCGTAAGCCGTCTGGAATAACTCCCATGCCGAATATCGCTTATAATCCTAGCATCGGAGCACAGATAGGTATAAAAGCAGTAGCTGGTAAAGTACTGGGCAACGACCCAAATACACTAATGTCTGTTGCAGCCACCTCGGCGTCTATTACAACGAAGGGCATCATTTATTTTTATCTCAGTCACAATGTTTATACCCCTGGAAATAAATGGAATTTTCAAGGAAGTCTGGTTGCCGCAAAAACGGTTTCCCCTGACTATGGGTTAGGCATCGGCCACGCAGCGGGGACTACAGAGGCAGACAGAATACTAACTAATCCAGATCGTAAAGTATATGTGCAACGGGCGCAATTTTATAATTTTAGAGAAAAGGTATACAAGCAAATTGAAGACAATCTGTTTGTTGGAGCAGGTGTTTCTATTGATATCAGAAGGAAAATTGACGAAAGAGTACAGGATGATGTCTTAACTCCTTATAAAATTTATAATCAGAAATATGGTTTTGATGGAGATGATTACATGTCTAATGGTTTTCTTTTCAATGTACAATATACCACCCGCGATAACCAAAACCGTCCCTATAAAGGCATCTATTCTGACGTAGGTATTCGCGTAAATCAGACATGGATAGGAAGTACCAAAAGTGCAGTACAACTAAGTACAGATTTTCGAAAATATTGGAGTCTTTCCGAACGTAATCCTGAACACATAATTGCTTTCTGGAACTGGGGTTCCTACTTAATAAGCGGAGCACTGCCCTATCTAGAGCTGCCTGGCACGGGTAAGGATATGAACTTTCGCAGCGGTAGAGGTTATACTGTTGCCTACTTTAGAGGCCCCTTATATTTTTATTCCGAAGTAGAATACCGTTTTCCAATTACACGAAATAAATTCCTAAGTGGCGTCACCTTTTTTAATATACAAACAGCTAATGACGAGCTTGGTACGAAACTGTTTGAACGATGGCAGCCCGGAGGAGGTGCTGGTTTACGGGTACTCTTCAACAAAAGCACGCGCACAAATCTATGTCTCGACTATGCCTTTGGTAAATATGGCGCAAGAGGTTTCTTCCTCGGTCTAAACGAAGCTTTCTGAACGCCGCATCTGGCTACTTTTTATTCCTATCATTATTTTTGAAAATAAAATATTGATAGGCTTTAATCGGTGTTTAAAGGCTTATTCCTTTCGCAACAAAATCAAAAATCAATTTTCCTTCGATCCAAGCAGCACCAACTTTATTAGGCTGACTCGCGGGCCCATGATTGGT
>DATMSZ010000011.1:0-3188 GCA_035565175.1 Pseudosphingobacterium sp. | reverse complement strand
ACTGGGAAAAGACATGTAACGATCTTGTAAAACAGGGTTTTCGGGTAGTTATCCCAGATCAAATTGGCTTCGGTAAATCCTCAAAACCGAATCATATTCAATATAGTTTTCAATTACTCGCTCAAAATACGAAAGCTGTGTTAGATACATTGGGTATCAATAAGATCTATTTATTGGGACATTCAATGGGAGGGATGTTGGCAACAAGATTTACACTAATGTATCCGGATATCGTAGAGAAATTGATATTGGAGAATCCTATTGGGCTAGAAGATTGGAAAAAGGTGGTTCCGTATATTAGCGTCGATGAATGGTACCAAGGTGAACTGAAGCAAACCTACGAAACTATAAAAAACTATCAGCTCAATTTCTATTATGACAATAAGTGGAAGGCAGCTTATGAACCATGGGTAGAAATGTTAGCAGGTTGGACATATAATATTGATTATCCTCGGATTGCTTGGAACTCAGCTTTATTGTATGACATGATCTTTACGCAGCCTGTTTGCTACGAATTTAGTGATATTAAAGCACCAACCCTTTTGATAATTGGTCAGCGTGATAGAACAGCTCTTGGAAAGGCAAAAGCCTCAAAAGAGGCACAACAAACTTTGGGCAATTATCCAGCATTAGGAAAGGCGGCTGCAAAAACAATAAAAAATTCAGAACTGATAGAGATACCAGGAATAGGACACTTGCCACATATTGAAGCTTATAGTGACTTCATCAATCCATTAATTACCTTTTTGAAAAAAAAGTGATAGAACATTGTTTAGATGTAGAGTAGCCCTAGTATGGGTGAACATGCTATTAAAGGTATTGACTTAAATCGCCTTTGCCCTGTCTTAGTATTTCGAATTCACCCATTGTACAATCAACAACTGTAGAAGCTTCATTATCGCCATAACCTCCATCAATTACGATATCAACTTGATTCTCAAATTTTTCATGGATCAACTCAGGATCTGTGGCGTATTCCAGTATTTCATCATCATCGTGTATAGAAGCAGAAACAATGGGATTACCTAATTTTTTTACTATTTCTCTCGCAATATTATTATCTGGAACCCTTATACCTACTGTTTTTTTGTTTGAACTCATGAGTTTGGGAACTTTTCCACTTGCGTTAAAAATAAAAGTGAAAGGACCAGGAAGCGACTTTTTTAGTAAACGGAAGGTAGCTGTATCAATCGGTTTGGTATACTGCGCAATATCAGTTAAATCATAGCAGATAAACGACAGGTTTGCCTTTTCGGGCTTAAGTCCTCTTATTTTACACAATGTCTCGATCGCTTTGTGATTGGTAATATCGCAACCAATACCATAGACCGTATCTGTCGGATAAATAATAATCCCTCCTTTTTTGAGCACATCTACCACTTGTTCTAATGCACGTTCACTAGGATTTTCTGGATATATTTTTAATAGCATGGCAGGAAACGTTATAAGTTATAAATAAGACGTTGTATGTTTAGCTAAGGTAATATTTTATATAACCTAATGCTAACGAAAAAGTTTTAACATCTAGCATATAGTTTTACGTTTTAGAAGGTTATACGCTCTAAGCTGCCAGCAAGATTAGAGCGTATAACTTAAACCCGATATATTAACTAAAATTCGGCGTTCTTAGGTGTCCTTGGAAATGGAATCACGTCTCGAATGTTGGTCATACCCGTTACAAATAAAACCAATCTTTCAAATCCCAATCCAAAGCCCGCATGCGGAACCGATCCAAAACGTCTTGTATCTAGAAACCATTCCATCTCTTCAGTTGGTATATGCATTTCCTTCATCCTTTGGGTGAGTAAATCGTATCTTTCTTCCCGTTGTGCTCCACCAACAATCTCACCGATTCCAGGGAAGAGAATATCCATCGCTGCAACCGTTCTACGCCCTTGTTCATCAGGTTCGTTCATACGCATATAAAAAGCTTTAATATCTGCTGGATAATCCGTTAAGATCACTGGTTTCTGAAAATGTTTTTCAACTAGATATCGTTCATGTTCTGATTGAAGATCAGCACCCCAGTCTTCTATAAGATATTTAAATTGTTTCTTCTGATTTGGTTTCGAATGTTTAAGTATATCGATTGCTTCGGTATATGTTAGTCGCTCAAAATCATTATCAAGACAGAAATTTAACTTGGCAATTAGGTCTAAAGCCGATCGGTCATTTTGAGGTTTAGTTTTTTCCTCTTCTAACAGCCTGTTTTTTAAGAACTCGATTTCTTCCGTACAGTTATCAAGTGCATACCGTATAACATACTTTAAAAGTTCTTCTGCTAGATCCATGTTATCTTGCAGTTCATAAAAAGCCATTTCTGGTTCTATCATCCAAAACTCGGCAAGATGTCTTGTCGTATTTGAATTTTCGGCTCTGAAAGTAGGACCGAATGTATAGATATTTCCAAAGGCCAATGCTGCCAATTCGCCCTCCAATTGTCCAGAAACCGTAAGATTGGTTGGCTTTCCAAAAAAATCCTCCTTGAAGTTAACACTTCCATCCTCATTTTGCGGGATGCTATCAAAGTCTAATGTGGTAACTCTGAACATTTCACCAGCTCCTTCTGCATCTGAACCCGTAATGATCGGTGTATGTATAAGAACAAATCCCTTTTCGTTGAAAAAACGATGGATGGCAAATGACAATGCATTCCGTACTTTAAAGATAGCATTGAATGTATTGGTCCGAAAGCGTAAGTGAGCAATCTCCCGTAGAAATTCTAAACTATGCTTTTTAGGCTGTAACGGAAATTTCTCCGGATCACTATCACCTAAAATGGTAATTTGATGCGCTTTTACTTCTACGCGTTGTCCTTTGCCAAGTGATGCTATGAATGTACCGGAAATGGCTACTGCCGCTCCTGTCGTTAATCGCTTTAATATACTTTCGTCCGTGTTTTCAAAATCAACAACTACTTGAATATTACTTAAACAAGAACCGTCATTAATAGCTAAAAACTGATTATTTCTAAACGTTTTTATCCATCCTTTTACAATCACTTCTCTACCATATTCGGTGCTGTTTAAAAGTTCTTTTATTCTTGTATGTGTCATATTATAAATTTGAATTTTAATGATTGGCTGCAGCAGATTTTTAACAAGAAACCTCCGAAATTTCTTCCGAAGGTTTCTTGAATGGCTTATATGCTTTTAGCAATAAAAGTACTATGAAAGTACTTTTGAAAC
>DATMSZ010000010.1:0-3029 GCA_035565175.1 Pseudosphingobacterium sp. | reverse complement strand
AGAAGCCTGTTTACATCTCCTATAAGCATCTTGTAGAACAACATGCAAAATAAACTTAAGAAAAGTTTTAGAAACGATGATTATCTATATTAATGGTAAATTTTTAACCCAGCGACTTACGGGAGTACAGCGGTATGCACTTGAAATAACAAAAGCATTGATAAAACTAGGTGTGCAGATAAAAATTATTGTCCCGACCACTGTAAATATTTCCGCTTTAGATATACCTGAGGAATTGTTTGTTAAGGTGAACGGATTTAAAAATACATTGCTTTGGGAGCAATTTAGCGTCTCTAACTATTTACGAAGCAAAAAGGAATATGTATTATTAAGTTTGTGCAACATGAGCACGTTATATAATAGAAACCAAATAATATGCATACATGACATGGCTTTCGCCGCAAATCCTTCTTGGTTTCATTGGGCTTTCAGTAGGTATTATAACTTTATGATACCTCGATTAGTTCGTAAGGCGAAGAAGATACTTACTGTAAGCGAATTCTCAAAAAAAGAAATAGGTCAAAGACTGGGGGTTCCTGCCAAACTCGTTTCTGTAGTATACAATGCTCCTTCTGAAAAATTTAAATGTGCTGATATAAAGGATCTCGTTTGGGATAAAGGTGATTATTTTCTATTTGTAGGATCATTTGATCCAAGGAAGAACTTATCGATCCTATTAGAACTATTTTCTCTGAAAGAATTCAGTAATCAAAAATTAATAATTATTGGTGGAAGATCCAGATCATTCAAAGGTGTTGAGTTATCCCTGCCGGTTAATGTTGAGATAAAAGAAAATTGTAATGATGACGAGCTCGCTAATTTATATCGAGAATCAAAGGCTCTTATAAATTGCTCGTTATACGAAGGATTCGGATTACCTATCATAGAAGCGATGGCTAGTGGATGTCCATTAATATTGTCGGATATTGAGGTTTTTCGCGAAGTAGCTGGTAGCCGAGCTACCTATTTTAAGCCGAATTCGATTCATTCGCTGAGAACCGCTTTTCGTAATTTTCTTAAAAAGAATTCGGATATACACCAAGGTGATATTATCAAAAATTACGAACAGAGTTTGACCTATACATGGGAAAAGTCTTCTCAGGTGCTGTTAAACCTTATTAATAGTGTCTAATTATTCTAGTTAAATCTCACTTATACATTTCAATAATAAGCTGTAGCAAATCTTTGTATTATGAAAATTGCAATTATTCACGATGACATTGTGCGTAGAGGTGGAGGAGAACAAGTCGCATTGAGTTTCCACCATGCGTTTCCCGAAGCTCCAATTTATACATTAAGTTATGATGCCGAGGCTACTTATGAAGAATTTCGCGAAGCCAAAGTTATCACAAGTTGGTTCGGTCGCTTCATTAAAAGCGAAAATATGATGAAGAAGCTATTCTTTCCAATGGGCGTAATGTCCATGCAACAGTTGGATGTAAGTGGCTTTGATGTTATTCTGCAATCTACTACTCATTGTGCTAAATATGTTAAGACAGACCCTAATTCATTGGTTATTACCTATTGTCATACACCTTTTCGATTGGTATGGCGTCCGGAATCTTATGAGAATGTCGCCAAAGCCGGAATCATCAAGAGAACGCTGTATAATGCGGTTATTAACCATTTAAAGAAAATAGATAAAAAATCTGCCTCAAGAACAGATTGGTTTTTAACTAATTCATCTGAAGTTGTACCTCGTATAGTAGAGGCATACAATCCAAAAAAGGAAATAACTGTAATCAATCCTTCGGTGAAATGTGATAACTTTTACGTTGCTGATCGAGTGGAAGATTATTTTTTAGTTGTTTCTAGATTTGAGCCGTATAAAAAAGTGGATCTAGTGATTGAAGCTTTTAAAGAAATGCCGGACAAGAAGTTGATTATTGTCGGCAAAGGATCAAGAAGTAAAGAATTGCAAATGATGGCATCTTCTAATATTAAATTTTTAACAGGGTTAAGTGCTCAAGCGTTAGCAGATACATTTGCTAAATGCAAAGCTCTTATATTTCCACAATTGGAAGATTATGGAATTACTCCTCTAGAGGCAAATGCGTCAGGGCGCCCCGTTATTGCTTATGGCAAGGGCGGGGTATTGGATACTATGATACCTATACGAGAAGATGCTTATAAAGCTACTGCGATTTTTTTTCACGAGCAAACTGTCCATGCTATTTGTGAAGCGGTGAAAAAATTCGATAAGCATAGTTTCGATACTCGATTTATAAGGAGTCATGCGGAGAGTTTTGGAGAGGAGAAATTTGTTGAAAAAATTCGCAACTATGTGACAGAAAAGTTTAGAACCTTTAAAAGCTTGTAGAATGTCCAAAGAAAAAATGGTTAGATTGTCTTGGGTGGATGCTGCTCGTGGACTCGCGGCATTTGGAGTAGCTGTTATGCATATGGTAGAAAGAATGAGGTCTGACTATCCGCTGGAATTTAGTATTAGAGAAGGCGGATTGCTCGGTAATATGATTTTAGATTTTTTTAATCTTGGTAAAATCGGAGTGGTCGTCTTCTTTTTTATCAGTGGGTATGTTATTCCGTTTTCATTGGCTAAGAGAAGTTTAAAGGAGTTTGTTATAAGTAGATTCTTTCGCCTTTATCCAGCTTATTGGATTTCTATAATTTTGGCCATTGTTATTATTGGTGGATATTCTTTAAGTAGCATATTAATAAATGTTACAATGTTCCAGCGATTTTTTGGAGTACCAGATATGGTTGGCGTTTATTGGACCTTACAAATCGAGCTAATTTTTTATTTTTTATGTGTAATACTTTTTTGTTTTGATCGTTTATTTGACGCTAAAAGTCTTAAAAATGGATTTTATTTGTTTATGATGGTTTCTATTGTGCTGGCAATAGCGCGATTCATAACCGATATAAAGCTACCTGTTGCTTTGCCCTTAAGTTTGAGTGTAATGTTTTTAGGTATGGTACTGAGAAATGCAGAGGAATCTGGACGCCAAATTAATTTTATAAAGTATTTTGGGATTTTTGTACTATCACTTTTGTTGGTTTGCCTATTT
>DATMSZ010000009.1:0-3950 GCA_035565175.1 Pseudosphingobacterium sp. | reverse complement strand
GTTAAATATGTGCGAGGTGTCTATTGGTCTCAATGGCAGGCTTAAAAATCCCCTTGTGCCGATAGAATTACTGCCTTTATCATGGAAGGAGAAAAATACTGAAAGACTAAAATTTGTAGTTGCCTTAATGCGCTTTCAACAAGCCATAGCTGCTGAACAGGCAGAGGAAGATTTAGACGCGCTGCGAATCATTGTAGGTAATCCGTTGGATATTGAATTTTACTATCAGCCCGATACTAATAAACAATTAACAATTAAGGATCTCATAAAAATCAGGTTGAATGTTCTCCGGGCAGACGATGTAAAGATCGTTGTGTTACAGAAGGAACAATTTTATGAGGTAAATTTTTATTTGCAGATAGCAGGGAAGTCATATAACCTGGATGAAGTGTTCTTTCCTTTTAATTATTTCATCTTGTTAGCAGATGTGTTTTATTTTATTTCAGATATTCAGGTTTTTAAAATAATTCAGGTTTTTAGAAGAACAAAGGGGAAACTGACCGTTCATCAATCGAAGTATAACTTTATAAAAGAAGAGATATTAGATAAGATAAATGATCGTTTATCGATAGACTACGTTTATGCGTCTCAGGTACAGGAAGAAACGATCGATTTATCGATGCGTATTTGGCCCGAAAAAATAATCTATTTATCAGAATTTGGCGATTATGTTGTTATAGATCCAGTAATAAGATATGGCGAAGTTGAAATTCCTATTCGTACTAGGCAGCAGGTTTTTGGTGCTGACAATAAGGGAAAGCCCTTTTTAATAAAGAGAGACGAGTTGCTTGAATCGGAATTTATGTCACAGATTATCCGGCAACATGCCTATTTTGAGGAGCAATTGACGGATGACCTGCTCTATTTTTATCTTCACAAGAACCGGTTTTTTGATAGTGAATGGTTTTTGGAAACCTTTGAACAGTGGCAAAATGAGCAAATTACTGTTTTAGGTTATAATAAGCTTTCTGGAAGTAAGAGGAACCCACATAAAGCAGTTATATCCATAGAAGTAACTAGTGGCCTTAACTGGTTTAATACAGAAATCGATGTAAAATTTGGCAATAAGAAAGTCCGTCTTAAAGAACTAAATAAGGCAGTTAAGAACAAGGCTCACTATGTTTTATTAGATGATGGTGCCTATGGTATTCTCCCAGCGGAGTGGCTAGAAAAATTTGAACAACTTTTTAACTCGGGAACGTTAGTTGGTGAACAGTTGCACACGCCGAAAGCTAACTACCAGGATATCCTTGCGTTTTATGATGACAAGATGTTGAGCGGGGAAGTGCACAAGGAATTAAGTGTCTACAAATTTTGGGAAACAAACGAGATAGAACGTGTTGCGCTGCCTGAAGCATTGGTGGGAACATTGAGGGAATATCAAAAAGAAGGATATTTTTGGTTGCACAGCCTCGCTAAATTAGGTTTTGGTGGGTGCTTGGCGGACGATATGGGTTTAGGTAAATCAGTGCAGGTGATAGCATTTGTTCTTTCCAATTTGGAAAAGGGTGAGCAAAAGGGGATGACCTTAATAGTAGTGCCCAATTCACTTCTCTTTAACTGGGATCAGGAAATACAAAAGTTTGCACCGTCTTTGCGCTCGACTATCCTGCATGGCACAGGAAGGTCTAACAGTGAAGAGGAGTTAAGGCAGTTTGATGTTGTGCTGACCTCATATGGTACAATGGTTTCTGACATCTATTTTTTGAGAAAGATAGCTTTTAAGTATGTCTTTTTGGATGAATCGCAGAATATAAAAAACCCATCTTCGCAAAGATATCAAGCTGCTTGCTTGTTAACGGCCGATATGAGGGTTGCCATAACAGGGACTCCTATAGAAAACAATACCGTTGATTTATTTAGCCAGCTCTCTTTTGCCTGCCCAGGACTACTAGGAAGTAAGCAATATTTTAAGGACGTCTATTCCACGCCAATTGATAAGTTCGGTGTGAATAAGCGCTTGCAAGAGCTACAAAAGAAAATCAGGCCTTTTATATTAAGACGTACAAAAAAGGAAGTTGGAAATGACCTGCCCGAAAAAACAGAGATGGTGGTCTACTGTGAAATGGGTGAAGAGCAAAGGAAAATTTACAATTTATACGAACGTGAATTTAAGGAATATATTTCTACTCAAACAAATGAGGAAATAACTAACAAAAGTGCCATGGTTTTAAAAGGGCTTACACGTTTAAGACAGATCTGTAACTCCCCGGTATTGCTAAAGGATAAAAGATGGGATGCTTCTAAATCGGCTAAGATGGAATGGCTTATGGAAGAGATTGAAGGACGAGTTGGCCAGCACAAGTTGCTTATTTTTTCGCAATATGTACAGATGCTTGAACTGATCGAAGAACAGCTAAATGCTCGTAAACTAGCTTATGCTAAGCTTACTGGAAATACAAAAGATCGGGCTAGCGAGGTTGAGAAATTTAAGCAAGAAGATCATGTTCGAATATTCTTAATCAGTTTGAGAGCAGGCGGAGTAGGCTTAAATTTAACAGAGGCGGATTACGTTTACGTAATTGACCCCTGGTGGAATCCTGCGGTTGAAAACCAAGCAATAGATAGATGCTACCGTATTGGGCAAAAGAAAAATGTTATCGCTGTAAGATTAATTTGTAAAGATACTATCGAAGAAAAGGTCGTTCAGCTAAAGCAAACGAAAAATGAACTTGTCGATAAGATTATTGAACCGGGGGGTATATCGAAAAATGTTTTTTCAAAAGCGTACCTTTTGAATTTACTCAGTAATAAATAGCGTTCCAGTATTTTCCCGGAACACTATTTATTGTTTTCCTAAAAAGGAGGTAACTGAAAATTTATGCTAACACTTGAGCTACGAGGATAGCTATGTACATATTCGTCATAGTAATATTCCGGATGTCTTTCCAATGGAACATCCGCCATTACCTGAATTCGAGCTCTTCCAAGGTCCACACTTGCTAAGAAAGCTGGTACATTGCGCGAGAATATCCAACGATTACTCGACCAGTATACGTATCCTCCTCTATATGGATCATAAAAAGTACAGTAGTCGCGAAAATAAACATGTTGTCTTGCACGATAACGATGCGCGCGTGCCCATCTAGGGTATCCATAATATTCGTCCCGATGACGCCTTTCAACGTATCTAGCATGTTTCTTATAATACTTATGACGCTTTTTATAATGATCTCGCTCGTGTCGATCATATCTATCATAATCTCTATTTCTATAATGCCTGCGATCGTCGTCGTCATCATCATACCGTTTGCTATGGCCATGCCCGTGGCCACGACCATGTTGCGCTAATACTTCTGAGTAATTAAATATACCAAGAAGCAGTAATGTTAGGGTGATTAATTTTACAGTCTTCATAAGTTCGTGTTTTGTATATTTCTTGGAATGTGTTCGCAAAGAAAGGTTTAATCTATAGTCAAAAATCCTTATCGAGTTTCCGTTCGCCGTGAACATAAATTGTCCGTAAACTTAGGGGTATTCCGCCTGACGGATATCCTGAATAGCGATACTCAAACCAGCGTATTTCCTGCGCTAATAGTCGCATTAATTATCTTTCCTTATTCATAGTGGGGAAATAACGGATGCTACCCAAACATTATTATAAAATCTAATAGGGAATGGATCATTTGATTGTTTTTTGTAACAAAATCGAGAAAATATTCGCATCCATTTCTATTGTTTTAGCGCGAGAAATAAATATAGTAGACTATCTTGTTTGCTATTTTTTTTAGTATAAGCGCGTGTGCTAAAGCTAGGCCTGAAAAAATGTAAAAAACAGGCTTTTTTTTTATTTTTACCTTCATTTCTAATTGTAAATTTTGCAATTTTTAAATTTATTTTTTGTAAACAATTGTAAATCAGATGTTTTTGCTGCGGTTATAAAACTGTTGTTTAGTATGTTTAATCAAGGAAGTCTCCAAGTTATTTTCCAAGATCAATTTTTAGCCTTC
>DATMSZ010000008.1:0-6899 GCA_035565175.1 Pseudosphingobacterium sp. | reverse complement strand
TGTAAATAGACCTTCTATTCACACCCATCATTCGCGAAATCTCGCTAATGCTGTAACCATTTCTTCTTATTGTTCTCTCAACGATTTCACCATAGTGCTTATTCATATGTTTCATTTTTTTCTGTGTTGGTAGTATATGCTGACAAAGTAACGTTCTTTATAACGATTTTACTACAGGATATTTCACATATCGACACAGGATATATCCTGTATTTTACATTTAATCACGGGAAATGGATATATTTTGTACCTTTGAGTTTTCTACGACAAGCGTCTTCTTATCAGTGTATCAAGGTACTCATGTCTTCACGCTTATATTCAGATCTCAGCTAGAGCTGTTTGTAGATATAGCCAAAAGACAGAAGAAATGTTAATCAAAAAGCAGATAACCGTACTTTAATGAATGACGCAGCGGGATTCGCTTCACTAAAACGGGAGATGATATATTCGGGTTTGACCAATACAACCAAAAACAGGCCACTTTATGAGATGAGCAGCCTGTTACTTAATTCTTTTAGATATTTTTCCCAGAACACTACTTCCTTAGACCAGCCGACTGATAATTACGTAGCCTCTTATTGACCATTGAATTCATGCGTATCAGTACCTGCCCAAGTCGAATCGGCGGCAACATCGAAATATTGTTGCCCCCTGTCGCCTGTTAACGTACCCGTTATCAGTACTTTGAAATTTGGCTTTACGATGATATCGTTAAAATCCTTAAAGGCTACCTCTCCACTTCGAACGCCAGGAATAATCATCATTATCGGTCTATTAAAGCTGCCACTTCTATCTGGAAGAACAAAGCCTCTTGTAACAAAATCGCTCGTTTTATAAGGTACTACTTCTCCACTAACCTGAGGAAGCTGTATGGGATCTAATATCTCGTGTTCCTGATTTTTATCAAACGGATATTTAGAAACAGAATAGGTTAAAATTTGCGGTGCGCCTCCCCAAAGTTCTCCGACCATTTCTCTTTGTTTTACTTCTATACTACCCACAATTCGCTCAATGGTGATCGTTTCTTCGGTGTTATTTTCTTCGTTTACCGTGAAAGCCATTTCTTTATAGAAGATATCTTCCACCACATAACCAGGGATAAGTGCTGCGGCACTATAATTGGTAGAATCGGGAAAGGACAAGCCGCCCATGGAACCTATAACAATTAATTTATAGTCGCCCGCATACAATTCGTAGTGATTAAACCCATAATGTACCCACTCACCTACCACTACACCATTTTGTTGGTTAGTATGGTTTACGAGAGTGCCGACAGAGTCATATAAGAAGTAATCTAACTCCTGTAAATAGCTATCCACAGCATTAGCGCTAGCAGCATTTGTGTTCAAGGAATTCATTCCTTTTGAGTTGGTGGACATCATAGACCCCATAGGTATTACTTCCGTTGTATACGCTTTTACGGCAAAGCTTACCTTATACAATTCTCCATTTTTTTGTAAAGGCGTGCCTATACTTTCCTTCTTACAACTGCTTAAGGTAAATATCACAAAGCCAATAAAACACCAAATTAACATACATTTCTTTTTCATAACTTATAAGTTTAAATAGGTTTATAAAGTTAAACAAAAGAATTAATTATCAATACATTAGGTGTCAATATAATAAAAGGGAGCAATGAGCACAATCGAGAAAACTTGCACTTTAAACCAGACGGAAAAGCGTCACCGTTCTACTCGCTATCTCACTTGATATGTTGCCGGTTTAAATCGTTTTACATGTTTAGCACTATAGATATCCTCAAAATGTGCCACATATTGCTTCACAATAATCGGCCAGGAATATATTTTTTCAATTTTGTACTCGTTTTTCTTAATTTTTTTATCATGCTCAGGCTTACTCACCGTTTTTAATACCCTGGACACGTCGGCAGCATTTTCAAAGTAAAAGGCATCATCTCCCAAAATAGATTTATTGAAGACATTGTTATGTGCGCATATTAAACTCTGCGATGCCATCGCCTCCAATAAGGAGGGGTTGGTACCTCCAACTGTGTGTCCGTGAAAGTATACGTTTGAGTAATGTCTTAAATTATTCAAGTGTTCCATGTTGTATATTCCACCCAAGAATTTTATATGCCCGTTTTTTCTGTATTTCTCCTTGAGATATGCACCGTATGAGGTTTGGTGCTGCCCCACCACCAAAAATCGGGTATCGTTCGCCGAGGCAACACCGTCTAATATAACCTCTATGCTGTTTTCGGGCTCTAGGCGTGCAATCAGCATGTTATACCCCAGTGGAAACACCCCATATTCGCCTAAGCAACTCGGATCGGAGTGATTGAAAAGATAAGCTCCATATGGAATAAAAGTGGACGCCTTTCCATACTTCACCATTAGATATTCCTGGATCCCTTTTGAATCGGCGATGAGGTGATCGCTGTATTTAACGCCTAACCTTTCAGCAAATAACAGAAACTTCTGAACTTTTTTCGAATACTTTGTTCGTTTCCACTCCAAACCATCCATATTCGTTGTGATAATACTCTTCTTTCTTGGCATTAACCATCCCCATATGGAACTACTGGTATATCCAAGCTGAAGAATAATATCGAAGTTTCGTTTACGTGCATCCCATATACAATTCAGGTCATAAATAAATTGCCCTACCGTGCCAATCTTATCCTCCGGATCTCTGCAGTGAATAATCTTTACCCCTTTCCATGTTGCCTCCTGATAGGGATGGGTGTGCGAATTGTATACAGTAACTTCATAGCCTTCCTCTACTAACCCCACTGATAAGTACTCTGCAAACTGCTCGAAACCTCCATAAAAATTCGGAATTCCCCGCGCACCTATAATTGCTATTTTCATCCGTAAATAATTTTTATTTATTCCCACTCTTGAACCGCAAAGCCTTTACTTTCAGTATATCGGTTCTGTAGAATTCTATCTATCATGTATCCCGTTTGTGCTTTTTCGATAATATCCACATTAGCAAAAAATCCAACTAACAGGATGAATAATTTAATATAAAAACGGCTTGACTAGTATGCACGTTTAGCCTATGCCCCAAAATTCCGCCAAAGAATTGATTTGAAAGGAAAGAAAAGGTCAAATCATTTATAAGATCAGACCGATCAACTTACTTCAATACTTCCCGGTTATCTTCCACAGCTATCACACGATCTTTCCAAAAGAAAGCCCGCCAATTGTAGCAATTCCCCAACCAACGCTGCTTTCATTGATTTAATAAGTTGTTATTGTTAAAACAGTCAAATTTGCTTCTGTGCTTTATCATAATTGTCATTAAAACAAAATGGTTTATTTGGTGTAAGCCTTAATAGCGAAGAAAAAGGAGGGCGCGCGCACCATAAAACATGCGTCACTCACGCCCTCCATTACGAATAAACAACCTTATTATTAGCTTTTTCTATTTCCAGTGGTTGCATTACACGCCCCCAATTCAACCCATGGTTGATCATCGACAATCGCTCCAGGGATCTGATGCCCTGCGGCATACCAACTATTTCTATAAATTTTACCTTCAAACCGGACTAGCTGGCCTCCGTTTGGATATACAACATGAGCGTTCCATGCAGGAATAAATTCGCAACCCTCAAACGTTAGTTCGTTATAGACCGCAAATTCGATCGAAGCCGTAACGGGGCTTCTTCCCACTCGATGACCTATTGCGGTTGCCAAAAATTGGCGATAGCCGCTGGGTGTCCAATTCACCTGCTCGCCGGAAAAGACCTCCCCACCAACCGTTATTGTCACTTCCTCAATTTCATTATTGGGATCAGTTTTAACTACCTGAATATTAATAGCATTAAGACCATTTACACCGATAGCATTGCCCGCATTTGGCGAAGTAAATTTGAGACTGGTTGCTCGCGCGCATTCTTGGGAGTCAATACGAAACTCTCCCATCAAATGACAGCCGCAATTTTCTGGAATATTGCCTCCATCCAATTCCATACTCACCCCCGCAATTTCTGTGTATCGTTTATAGTGGCCTATTCTATGTACTACTTTTTCAAATTCCGTTTGGTGACCCTGACATTCGAGCCCCCCATTAATAATATTGACCGTAGCACCAAAACCTGGCTTTAGACCTCTTGCCTCATCTTCGGGTGTGGGTGTCCAGAGCGGAATCATTACGTCATGGCAGGAAGGTTTTGGATATTGGGGTGTCATCCAGAACCAGATAGCTGTCTGGAAAGCGAAAGCACCATTTTCAAGCAGCTTCCCAGGATGCTCCAAAAGCACATCTTTATGTCCATAAAGAAACTCGCTTACTTGTCCGTAATTATAATTCCAACTAAGCTGTATAGGCCCTCGGCCATGATACGATTTACCGGGAGCCGGTGGATACAATAGGCTGGTTTCGTCCCTATAGGCATTGCTATCATCATTGTATCCAACTTCTTCTCTGTAATGTAAACCCCAGGCATAACGCCCGCCATTATGTGCGCCATCCCATCCCCCCGTTGTTTCCTGTGATATGTTTGCCAAGAACGCCATTAGTTCGCGTTTGCGCGTCTCTAAACTTCCTTCGTGCGCAAAATTTGCATAATCAACCTCCAGCACAATAATAGCGCTATTGACATGCTGTGGATCGTGGAATTCGGAGTCGTTTCGAATGATCAGCTCCTCACCGGTTCGCTTATTTCGCCAAGTTACACGATAATAATTCGTTGCACAACGACGTTCGAAAGTTACTTCTATTTCAGCCATTAACCGATAGGCTTCTAAAAAATTGGCATAACTATAAAAGTCATTCGCAGGAGTGGGTATCCCTCCTGAGTGATCATCTGGTCCCTTGAAACGATTTGGAAAAAACATGTCCCAGTCTGCGGCAGAAATGATTTCTTCCAAATCTCCCTCACCTGGCGTTCCTGAGCCTGCAACATGTACCGATACTTGACCTTCAGCTGTCCTTCCTTGATCATCGGTTGCCACGGCTCGCAGCACGTGATAACCACTTGGCGCATGCGTCCAAAGGTAATCGTAAGGTGGGGCCGACTTTGTAGTTAGTAAGGTATTTCCTCTATAAAAGACCACATTTTCAATGTTGCCATCCGTATCACTCGCTTGCGCTTGAATCGATATATTTGCTGATGCTGGAAATTCTGCACCGTCTACAGGCGAAATTATCTGTACGGTAGGAGGTAAATTACTATTGCTTTCCTCCACATTGATCACTATAATCGGTGAAGTTGCCGTTGCGCTATCGTTATCGGTTACTTTAGCAAATAACGTGCTTCGGCCCGCTGGTGCTCCTTTCCAAGTAAAGGAGAACGGTGCAATCAACGATTCTCCTATTTTCCTTTCCGGATTAGCAGCAAAGTATTCCACCTTCACAACCGTTCCATCAGCATCCGATACATTCACTGTAATGGGAATTTCTGCTCCTAAAGAGAAAGATGCTTCGTTCCTTGGCGAAGTAATATTTATCTCCGGGGGCTTGTTGTCATCACCTCCTCCATCTTCGCAATCTCTTTGAAATAGCCAGGGTTTGCCCCATCCCGAATTCACATCGGGTGCTGCCCCTTGCGAATTAAAGTTTTGCTTATAGATCTTATTTTGGTAGGAAACCTCTTCCCCAGGTTGATTATATAGCTTCATAGCAACCCAAGCAGGCACACCACCACAGCCGCCATCACCACCATCACAATGTCTAACATATTGCCACGCCTGATACGGCCCCGAGTGGAGGTCCGGCGGCATGTTCTGCGACCAAGAAAATTGTCTATAAATGATATTTCTGTAGGAAACCTCTTCCCCAGAAGTACTATAAACCTTCGTTGGACTCCATGCCGGAACACCTCCACAACCACCATCGCCACCACCACTTTGCACATTGATCTGCACTGGTGAGGAGGTTGTCGTATCCCCATCATTATCGGTTGCCCGGGCTGTCAACACATAATGCCCAGCTGCCTCTATCCTATATGGATAACTGTATGGAGCCGTGGTGCGCTCACCTATTTTTTGGTTATTACTTATAAACTCCACCTTTACCACTTGTCCATCGGGATCACTTGCATTTGCTTGGATCGTAATAGAAGCAGGTGCTGTATACTCAGTCCCATTTGTCGGGGAGATAATCGATACCACTGGCGGTCTGTTTTCTGCTTGGCCTGTAACTTGTACTATTACTGGCTCGCTGCTCCGAATGATCGTTCCGTTGGATGTCGTCGCCTCAACCCTCAACGAATAACTGCCCGCAGGTACGCCCTGCCACATATAGGTATAAGGTGGTGATGTTTTCTGCCCAAGCTCATTTGCCCCGTCATAAAACGACACCTTTGACACGTTACTGCTGGCAATATTTGTCTCCGCAAAAATGCTAATATCCGCAGGTGCAGGATATTGCATACCGCTGTCTGGTGAAATGATTTCTATCTCCAATTGTGGTTCTGGAGTTTCCTCTTTAATTTGCACTGTTATGACCGTGGACGTTGTTGCCTTTCCTAAATTATCAGTCGCCTTGGCATAGAAACTGTGTACCCCTACAGATAGATTGTTCACCGAGATATTGTATGGAGATATCGGCGATTCACCTAACTTTATCCCCCCGTCACGGAACAGCTCTAGCTTGGCTAGATGACCGTCATTATCCCGCGCAATCGCTTCGACTTCGATAAGATCAGATGCATTGAACTGACTTCCTTGCAAAGGCTTACGTAGAACCACCAGCGGTCCTTCATTTTCCCCATCGCCATTACTCAGCTCATCGTTCAGCGCGTTCACCAGCACACAGGTTCGGTCGTGGCTGATAATCAACTTGTCCCCTTTCTTTTCCGTGTTGGTTGTTAGCTGTTCCATATCTCCCCATACCTGCCAGATGATCACACCCGCAAGCCCCTGCTCCTTGATATAGGCCGCCTTTGCCCGGATCGACCGCTCGTTGTCATAGCTCAGAAAATAGTTCCC
>DATMSZ010000007.1:0-2530 GCA_035565175.1 Pseudosphingobacterium sp. | reverse complement strand
GCCAAAGTAAAAAAGAGGCCTGGTACAGGGCCAATTTTAAAGTCGGGCGGACTGGAAATATAATATGGTAAGAATAGAATAATGCTCCATATGACTATATGGATGCCTATAAAGATTACTTTCAAGCTGTAAACAGACTTTTGCTTTACTACATTTGATGCCATAGGTCTTTTTATTAACTATAAAGCTATTAAATTATAGTCGATTCTTATAAGTAAAGTAGACCAAATGGCAAACTCATGCGACCAGTCGAACAAGATTAGATATAAAAATAATCACTCAGTTTTTATTCTCTCCGAAAAGTTAAGCCGAGAAGTACTTTGGCAATTTGTTCGGAAATAGCATTATCACACAGTTTGTCGAGCCAAAAATACTCGCCTGCCGGATTTATTTCTAGAAAGTAGAACTTATTATCTGGTGTAAGGATAAGATCGATAGCACCATAGTTTAATTTGTACACATCCATGAAAGAAAGCAGTTGTTTCTCAACGTAAGAGGGCAAGTTATAGGGCTGCCAAGAATTCATAAGTGTTAAACCTTCTTTGCGCCAATCGATTTGAGCGTTAGGCTCCTTTTGTGAATCAATAGCAAAGGCAAATATTTTATCTCCTACAATTGTTATCCGGAGTTCTAACTTCTTTTCAAGCTTTTGCTGGAACACCATTGGGCAAAATTGAAGGTTGTCAAACTCGTCCAATTGTTGTTGATTTATTTCGTTGGTGAATACCACGTTTTCGTTACCGTCTTGATATATAGAGAAAGAACTTTGCATTTTCGCAACCACAGCCCCATTTGTTTGCTTTAGAAAGGCTTCTACTTCTTTTGGTGAATTACTGATGCAGGTGGCTGGTATTGCTAAACCACAGTTCACAGCAATCTTAAGCTGCTCCTCCTTACTATCTAATCTGCGATAAGTGCTAAAACGTTCCATTTGAAAGCATGGCAGTCCTTCTATCATGCCATGTAACGTTCGTTTAATCTCTCCCGTTGTGGCAGCAAGGTATTGCTGATCTATTATTTTTTCAATGCCGTCTCCAATATGGTGACTCCTCCTATACCATACGGCACATAGATTATCCAAATAGTGTTTCTCCCCATTATCCAGTATAATGTTCCACCTGTTATTTGTGAAAAGTGTGGTTAAATTTGTTTTCGTTGGATAGCTGTCTACGTTAAAACGGATGACTTCACCTCCGAACGCTTGTATATAATTTGAAACATGTTTTATACATTCATTATCTCGTGTATGCGTGATGATCAGTATCTTCTTATTCGTCATTTTGATTTTATACGTTTGGTCAACATTTCTGCGATGGCCTCTCCTATTGGGTAATTTAAATACTTTTGTAACATTCCCCATTCGCCTTGGGGGTTAACTTCCAGAAATATATAACGACCATCTGTATTTTTTATCATATCAATAGCTCCAAAATGTAGCCCGAGGCTAATCATCATTTTACGTATTTTAGTTGTTATTGATAATGGCAGTTCGTAATGCTCCCATTTAAAGGATTTTCCTGATGCAATTCTCCAATCTATCTTTTCATTGTCACTCGAAATTTTTCCAGTAAAGATTAGCCCATCTACATAGGCAATTCTAAGTTCATAAGCTTTCCTTATATATTCTTGAAAAATCATTGGGCAGTAGGCTAGCGTATCCAGTTGATTTAAATCCGATTCAACCAGCTTTGTAGTCGGGAAGAATGGTGTGTCTCCTTTCATGCTTTTGGATAAGGCCCCATGCAGCTTCATAACAACTTCAGCATTGCAAGATTTATAAAAATCACGGATGATGTTAGCCGAATTACTTACTAATGTTCTAGGGATATTTAGTCCAAAAGAATATGCTTTGTGTAATTGATGCATCTTATCTCCTCCCACCGAATGGTCAGCTTGCATATCATTCATCCAAGGAATATATTTAAGTGTATTTAAGAATATTTGAAGATACGTTTGATATTCTTTTACAAAAGTGGCCTTATAATCTGGATCAAGATTTTGTGGTGTTTTAAAATTCCACAATTTTCGATACCAAACCGCATGTATATCGGATGATTTTATGGTGTTTGAAAATCCTTTTAGCTCGTAGTCTTCAAAATTGCGGTTCTTTGAATAATTCATTTCATAGCCGATGGCAAATTCATCTGTGTTGAGTCTAAAAGACGGAAAACCTAATTTGGTTAGATGTGCTTGAACAATGTCTATGGTATAAAAATCGTTGGAATGTGTAAGACATAGGATCATACTAGTAATTATGATAACAAGAGGTTAATACTAACCTCTTGCTTATACTAAAACTTAACATGATAAGGCTTATAATAGCTCTTCATCACTGTCAGAAGGAAATTTTAACGTTACAGCTACATCTTCTCCCTTGAGGTTAGATGTAGATGATTGTTGCGTACCATCTTGGTTTTTAGCATTTTTCTGATTTGTTTGGCCTTCTAAGAATTTGGCAAAGAAGGGTTGCTTCATTTGATTTTTAGTTTCCATAACTGTTAGTAATTTAAAGTTTAAAAAAAAGTAATAC
>DATMSZ010000006.1:0-26632 GCA_035565175.1 Pseudosphingobacterium sp. | reverse complement strand
GTTACCCGACTACACCCACATCAACACAATACACTGTATATCATTTATTATAATATTAACCCCATAACCCATTTATCGGAAGGTTTCGGAAATTCTTTCTAATGTGTGATAACAATCATTTATAGGACTGAGTCTTATCATTACTAGAAAGCCCGTTAAGACCTAGCTTTACACAGTAAGGATGATAAAAACAAAATGATGATACCAAAAACAATGAAAGCAGCTGTTCTCCATGAGTTTGGGAAACCTCTACAAATTGAAGAAGTACCTGTTAAACAGCCAGGTGAAAATCAAATTTTAGTAAAAGTTATTACTTGTGGCGTGTGTCATACAGATTTACATGCCTGCGAAGGAGACTGGCCTGTTAAACCAAAATTACCGCTAATTCCGGGCCATGAAGCGGTGGGCTATGTAGTAGCGCTCGGACCATCTGTCGACTATGTTGATGAGGGTGATATTGTAGGTGTGCCTTGGTTATTCAGTGCATGTGGGCATTGTGAGTACTGTATTACTGGCTGGGAAACATTATGTGAGAGTCAACAGAATGGCGGTTATAGTGTTGATGGTGGATATGCAGAATATGTGGTTGCGGACGCGCGTTATGTAGCGCGCTTTCCGGCAGGGATCAATTTTCTGGAAATGGCGCCGATTACCTGCGCAGGTGTAACGGTGTATAAGGGCTTGAAAGAAACTGACACCAAACCGGGAGATTGGGTAGCCATTTCTGGCGTAGGCGGATTGGGCCACCTTGCTGTACAGTATGCGAAAGCAATGGGGCTACATGTTGCTGCCATTGATGTTGCAGATGACAAACTTGCATTAGCTAAATCATTGGGTGCCGATATAACAGTAAATGCGAAAGAAACAGATCCGGGTTCCTTTCTCAAAAAGGAGACTGGTGGTATGCATGGTGTTTTGGTAACAGCAGTATCTCCCATTGCTTTCAGACAGGGGATTGATACATTAAGAAGGAAAGGTACCATCTCGCTGAATGGCCTACCCCCAGGAAGTTTTGATTTGCCGATTTTTGAAACAGTATTAAACCGTTACACTATAAGAGGCTCTATTGTGGGCACCAGAAAAGATATGCAGGAGGCAATAGGATTTGCCACTGAAGGAAAGGTAAAGGCTTCTGTGCATGTCGGTAAATTGGAAGACATCAATGCAATTTTCGATGACATGAAAAAGGGTCGTATTGAAGGCCGGGTTGTACTCGAAATAGGAACTTAGGAACTTTAGAATGAAAAATCGATGGATTTTACGGAGCGCATCTCGGTAATCTTAAACTCAAAGAATGGTTTCTCGTCCATCTTATTGGCTGATACCAGATCGGTATAAAAGCGATACTCCAAGCCATTGGTGAGTAAACTGAACTTTACCTCCGTGGTATGAAAATAACGGAACAACTGCGGATGGGGGGTAGCTGATATCTGCTATAAATTCCGGCTGTACCTCGAATGGATCGAACACGTCATACCCGAGGATACGTAGAAAGGGCATAATAAGGGAGGTCTTAGTGGCCTCCTCTATGTTGATCTGCGGCAACAAGCGATCTATCCGTTTGGCAAATTGTTGTATTTCATCTTTGAAGTCCATAATTAAGAAATCCTTACCTAATAAAGTTAAGGAAATTTCCGAAGAAATATGTGCATTTGCTAACGCCACTGGCTGCATCGTTATAATCGGTGTGGATGACAAAAATAGCATTGTAGGGGTACAAATCTCTAATGCTAAAAAAATCTGCTATCCAAGACTCCATAAACGAAATCACCCCAAATTTATACTGTCCCATCTACACAGTTGGTGTGGATGGAAAAGAAGTTACAGTTATTGAAATAGCGTCAGGCCCACAAAACCATTATGTATTATCTGGCGCTATTTATGTGCGTATTGGCCCAAACTCACAAAAATTAACAACTGTCCTCTTATATTCGGTTTGTTTACACGTATGAATATGGTGGAGCGTATTGGCTCAGGGATAAGACGTATCAAAGACTTGATGAAGGAGGCCAATCTTGCAGAACCTATTTTTTCCTTTGACGGCATGTTTATAGTGAAACTGGCAAGACCTAAACCTAGAGCAATTGAGGGAGCAACAAAAGGGGTTAAAAGGAAACTCGCCATCTTACTTACAGCCATTGCTAAGAATGAACGGGAAAGAATCCCTTACTACTCGGAAATAACAGGGTTATCAACAAAAAGTATAGAACGTTATATCAGACAACTCAGGAATGCAAACTTCATAGATTTCGATGGTGACGCCACACAGCTAGGAGGTTACTTCCTTACTGATAAATTGAAAGGCATTATTAAATAAACTTTATTTTACCATTTCAATCGGCTGTTTATTTGATTATTCCTATTTATCTGAGTCATTTTGATTCGTATTATATTAATTGCTGTTTCAGGTCTGACCCGTATCGATTTCACTCTCTTCTGCCCACCGTGGCGCATATCAAACGGCCCTTTTTGTAGTTTGCTTTCTGACGCGACTTAATGTTTCCCGTGTCAGGCCAAGAAAGGATGCGATCATATACAAAGGTATACGATTATATATGGTTGGGTATAGCCTGACAAAGTTGTCATATCTTACCTCAGCCGTTTCGCTTATATTGCTGTAGATCCTGTTCTGATGCGCTTCGAAATTTTTAGCGGACAGTTTATCGATCATCTGTTTGAAATTAGGGATCGTAACCAGCAATTGCTCCCAATGCTCTTTGGAGAACAAGATCAACTCACTATCTTCAAGTGCCTCGATGTAACAACGGGATAACTGGCCGGTCATAAAACTGGTGTAATCTGATATCCACCAATTTTCGATCGCGAACCTCATGATATGTTCCACGCCGGCTTCTCCTATCCGGAATAGCCGGAAACTTCCTTTGACAACAAAGCCAATAAAATCACTATTATCGCCTTCTTCTAGTAAATATTGATTTTTACGGATTTTTTTTGGAACAGAAACATGTTTTACCCGTTCCAGTTCACCTGGTGTCAGCCCACCTTTTTCAACAAGATATTCTGCGAGTGATCCAAACATTTGAACAGCTTTTTCACAAAGCTATTTAAAAGCCACCGATTCTCTTATACAACTTTATGAAATATGTTGTTCAAATGACGCTGCACTATCTGATCATTCAACCTTAAATGTCAGGCCTGTTAGTTTTTCGGATAGGTCCCATAGTTTTTTGGCACTGTCTTCTTCGAGCGAATATGGTTTCACGCCTTCAAATACCGACGGATCATTAGTCAATTCTGCTATCTCTACATCTTCCAGGTAAACCCCACCGATATCGTCTAATAAGGGGCTGGTTGCAGCCCAGATTGTTGTAGCTGCGCCCTGCGGAATGGTTTTCAGTGAATCAATAACAGCCCGAATGACCTCTCCCTTATCATCCAAAAAGCCCAATTGCTGCAATATTTCTTTTGGCGCTTCCCGGGTTAATTCTGTCCCCCAAATATTGCCGGGGTGCACAGCATAGGCTCTTACGCCGGTTAATTTGGCACGATTGTTTAATTCCAGTGAAAACAGGTTAACCGCCGTTTTTGATTGCCCATAGGCTTGCAGGGTATCATATTCACGATGCTCGAAATTCGGATCATCAAAGTTGAAAGCGGACCAGTGGTGCCCTAGCGAGGATACATTGATCACTCTTGCGTCTTTTGCTTTTTTCAGCGCGCCCCATAATCTTGCCGTAAGGCGGAACATTGCCAGGTAATTGGTGGCTAATTGCGATTCATTGCCGTTTGTACTCCGGCGTAAAGGCACAAACATGATGCCCGCATTGTTGATCAGCAGATCTAACGGCCTGCCCGATGCCATGAACTCTTCGGCGAAGGCATCAACTGAATTGGGATCGATCAGATCCATTTCTTCTATTTCAACACCGGCAATCCCTTCCAGGTTCTTTTTTGCTTTTACGATATCTCTGGCGGGTACAATAACGGTAGCACCTGCTGTTGAAAGCGTTTTCACTGTTTCCAGTCCAATACCCGTATTGCCCCCTGTGACAATAGCTATCTTTCCTGTAAGATTGATATTTTTTATTACATCGTCTGTAATGGACGTTGCGTTAAATCCCGAACCTATCGGGTGCTGTAACGCACCTTTATAATTATTCTGTACCATTTTCTTATTGGATTATTTCATTAAACTGATATTCGTCATACCTCCGTCTGAAAGTATCTCCGTTCCTACAATAAAGGAAGAGTCGTCAGAAGCAAGGAAAACCGCCGCATTTCCTATGTCAGCCGGGTGTCCCATCCGGTTTACTGGAATCAGGTCTGTCCACGCTTGTTTTACCTGTTCTACCAGTTCCTGAGGTACCAACTTGTCAAATGCCGGCGTATCAATAGAACCGGGCGACAAGGTATTCACCCTGATCTTTCTTTCCAACAGATCGAGCGACAGCCCTTTAGCCAATGATATAATTGCAGCCTTAGCAGCGGCATATATAGTCATTCCCGGCGCAGCGCGGTGTGCAGCGCTGGACCCAATTAAAATAATGGAGGCCCCGTCATTTAAATAGGGAAGCGCTTTTTGAACGGTAAAGTAAGCACTCTTTAAATTCAGGTCCATATATCCATCATAGTTATCTTCTGTAACGTCAGTGATGCTTGCCATCGGGCTACCGTCTACTACGCCGCCTGCATTCACAACCAGCGTATCGATCTTGCCGAACTTTTCAAATGTGCTTTTAAAAACCCGCTCCAGGTCTGCCATCTTTGTTACGTCGGCTGCTATACCTGTAAAACCTGATCCAAGTTCTTTAACCGACCGGTCAAGTGTCTCCTGATTTCGTCCGGTGATCGTGCCTGTCACGCCTTCTTTTTTAAATGCTTCTGCAATACCGAACCCGATGCCGCTGTTGCCCCCGGTTATTACTGCTATTTTATTTTTTAATTTGCTCATTTCTATTAAATCTATTTTTGTGAAAATTATAAGCCGTAAATGCCGCCTGAAACGGAGATCTTCTCACCGGTTATCCAGGCCGAATCATCAGAAGCCAGGAACAACGCCACTTTAGCGATATCTTCCGGCTGTCCCATACGACCGAGCGGTGTATGTTCTATTAATACTTTTTCAAAATCGCTGCCGATCACTCCAGAGGTATGTGTGCCTTCAGTTTCTACAGCACCCGGCAAAATAGAATTGATACGGATATTCCTACCGCTGAATTCTTTTGACAGTGCTATTGTAACGGCATCTAACGCTGCTTTTGTTGCAGAATACACTGATCCTGTTGCCATTGGCACTTTGCCTGCTACCGAACTGATATTGATAATGTTTCCACCTTTGTCACCAAATGATCTTACGGCTTCGCGGATAGATAATACCGCACCCATTATATTGATGTTCAAATGCTGTTGGATAGTAGCCTCTGATACTGCTTCAATCGGTTCATAAACATAAACGCCTGCATTATTTACCAGGATGTCCAACGTGCCAAAGGTATCTTTCGTTTCCTGAAATAAACGGATCACGTCTGCTTCCTTTGATACATCGGCCTGCAGCGCGATCGCCGTACCGCCATTTCCGGTTATGGTTTTAACCACTTTATCTGCGCCGTCTTTACTTGAAGCATAATTCACAACTACCCTTGCACCTTCTGCCGCATAATAAGTGGCAATGGATGCACCTATTCCTTTTGATGCCCCTGTAACTATGGCTACCTTATTCTTTAGTTTCATTTTTCTATTAATTATTATGAAACAAAGGTGAGTAATATGATGGCCGGGGAAAGAGGACATTTGTTACAAAAGCAGTGTGACAAATGTCAATAAATCATAACCCGAGCTGACCGTGCATGGCTTAATGCCGGCAACAACCATGCTTGCGGTCAGGGAAACTTTCCTTAATGAGATCCGAATTATAGTTAATTAGTGCGGTGGCAGGTTGGTTTACTTTCAACGTACTTGGAAATCCATTTATGATGGTTATTACTTTTCTAATGACAGCGATTGTTGGATTTTCGTGGGCTCTTGCATTTGCAAAAACAAGCTCCCTTTATTTACCAATCGGTTTACATTTTGGGTGGAATTTGTTTTATATGGTTGTATTTTCCAATGGCTCATCAGGACAAGCACTGCGAGTAACAACTTAAGATTGTATTGTCACCGTTTAAATGAACATGTGGTCATTTTATTTGATGGTGTTATAAAAACAACAGACAAGGCGCAAAAGTGCCCTCAAGTAGCACCGCATTTTAATCTTGCAAATATTTTAGCATTGGCGATTGACAATGGGCTTAGGGACGGAGATATTGAATGGGATGATGACTATTTGGATATCATTTACGCGCAGAATTTGAAAATTGTATTTTGACATGAAAATATCAAGAAGAAAAATTAATAGGGAGCAAAACGGACGGCTGGAAATCAATATTATAGACAATTGGGTGAAGGAGAATGGTGATCCTGCTATTGAACGCCTCGTTAAGAAAAACTTAGCTATCGCCAACAAAATCGCTTCGCTTTTAGAATCAAAAGGTATGAAACCCGCTGATTTAGCTGTCGCCATGGGAAAGCAGCGTTCAGAGGTATCAAAATGGCTATCAGGTCAACATACTTTTACTACCAAAACGATTACAAAAATAGAAGAAAAATTAGGTGAAGATATTATTCATATCGAGCCGAATGTAAGAAACGTTTACTTTACTGCTTATGTACGGGTTGAAGATATTAAACCTGCCATCCAAGAAGATATTTTTGAGGATTCATTGTATGAAGAGGTTTCTGTTTAACGGATACTATGGAAAAAAAGACAATCATCGCAGAAAAAATTCACTTAGTACGGATACTTCCTTCCAAAGAATATTTTGACCATCAATACGCACTTGCAGATAAAGAGTTAAAACTTAGCATTGCACAATCAACAAAACATAATTCGGAAAAAAAATCTTTTAAGATTTCGCTTTCCGTTTTTCTAGAGTATGAGGGTCAGAAAATTGCAGATTATCTTTATGACTTTGTCTTTCAGGTAGAAAATTTAGACGAATATGTTCTTAAAAAAGATGAGAAGCCACTATTCTCAGGCCTTCTTATAAGCACATTACTTACTATCGCTTATTCCACACTAAGAGGCATATTGCATACTAAATTAGCTGACACCCCACTTAAAGATTTTATATTACCGGTTATCAGTCCGAATGAATTGTTGAAGTCGAAAATAAACACTTAGGTTTAATTATTTCGGCGCATAAATATCAAGTTTAGTGTTGCTCCAATTGCAACCGTTTTATTCTGCATCGTTTGTCACCTCACTGAATGGCTTTTTTATTCTTAAAAAAACTTAAAAACATTATGGGGTTAGATGTGAAGCTGGGATCAATCCTTGTAGCAATGATGGAAGTGACCGTCAAAAATATAAACTTGATAATAAAAAATATCAAAAATAGATTGATATATGATTTAGAGTTGAGATAATGATCTAATTTACGCTGCGTTTGATTAATTGATTTGATCATTGATTTAAACAATACTAGTGATTGGAGTTGTGACGCCACACAGCTAGGAGGTTACTTCCTTACTGATAAATTGAAAGGCATTATTAAATTTTAATACGGTGTGGCTCTAAGCTATCCGCTGTGCGATTCGAAACGGCCAGTTGCTTCTTCGATATTAATACGGTAAACAATCAGAGCGTTGTGAAGCGCTGGACTTATTGCATGGGAAGGATTCCTTGCAGGATCATTCGTATTTGGCATAATACGCAAAATTAAACCCTGCATGACCTGTTGGCGTTCCACCCCTTTCAATTCCTCAAAGGTTCCCCACAGAATTACACTCTTCCATTTGAACATGTTATCAATTTCATCAACCTGAAAACAAACTCGTGGATTTGCACGGAGCATTTCTATTTTTTTCCCCTCACCCGAATGCGCATATATCGCATTGTTTTGGTATACATAGTTGACAGGCACGATGTAGGTTTCACCATTTAAATGACATCCCAGACGACCAATGAATTGGCTTTCCAAGAAATCTATTATTTCTCTTTTATTTAGTTCTCCTAGCATGGGCATCAATCATTATTTTCACTAAAAATACATAAACTCTCTGTGTTTCCAAAACGATCGTATTTAAACTTATCGGTATAGTTATTAAAGCGGCAGGTTAATAAATTGTTTTATACCCAACTGACTGTTAAATGCAATTTAGGGTATTGCAAAATAGAAATAATAAGCTCAATCACAAGCGATTTTAAGTTCAAAAAGCTGATTATTTGAGCAAAAAATGGCTACAATTTGAGCTTATAAGTTAAAAATATATTTATTTTGATCTTTACGTCATATATTTGGTCTTCTCGTTCGGAGTTATTGCATGGGCCATCAGTTGCGCGGCGTGTGTGTTAAAAGAAAAATCTGCAAAAACCGATGATGCCCGGAACCAACGTAGCGATTATATGCAATATGTTCTCCATCGTGTGCATAGACAGGTGCACCGACAGGTTTTTCTTGGTCTGAAAATCTAGGTGTGATGCGTTGTGTATTGCCAGAAAAGATGTTGGTAACGAACAAGCTATTGTCGGCGGGATAGGCAAGCTCTTTACCATTTGGATGTACGTTAAAGGGCCCTTGAATAGAAAAATCATTGTCGGTTATTTGTCTAATTTCCCCTCCGATGGTGGTTACACTGAACAGCTGAACAAGACCTCTTCTATCTCGTGCTAGATAAAAGATCAGACTCCCATCCGGCGTGCTCCGCAGCCAGTGCCTAGGCCCGCCAACATGTGCTCCGTGAGTAAGGCGCCGCTGTACAACACCGGCAGGAGAGTTAGGAAGAGTTGTTGAGGTACCTTCCAATGGATAACCGTTACGCGGCTTTTTTACATCTTCGGGTAAATCGATCACGAATACTTCGGTAAGGGAAACGCCCGATTCATCGTGAACATTTCCCTGAAAGGCGATTGCCCGGTGCTGCCGTGAGCCGTCGGCTTTGATATAACCCTTATTGCCTATCCACGTTTCGTCGAATGCACGATCGACTTCATCACTCCCCGACCGGGGATTGGTTATCACCTGTGCCGCTATTACGGAAAAATAAGTTCCGCTATTATTTTCCAGACTTCCGTCTTCGTCAACAGACACAATTCCAGGTACCATAACACCTACCGTTCTTAAATCTTGACCAGCCTTACCCAACCGCTGTTCTGCTAACACCGCATCATTGTATGTAAAGCTGATCATTTTTCCATCACCGCTCCAGCTATGCGCATGTGTACCTCCTCGTAAGGCACCTGGAGTATAGGGAGCAGTAATATCGCGCGCATCCATAAAAATTGGCTTTAGGGGCTGATCGGTTTGGATGGCAACCCCTGTACGCCTAATAATAGAATAGGGCTTCTCTTCATTAGCATTGCGGATACCGTGAATGAATAGGACTTTGCTCTCAATGGGTGAAAAACTTGCCGCACCGACTCCTGGGCCGAAGGGTGTCTGCCTTTCGGTACGATAAAGTTCCTTCACCTCAGCACTGTGGATATTGACCATCTCAATACGATCAGTGCTTCCAATTTGGGTATCATCGTTCCGTGTATCGTAAACTATCCACTCATTATTGGGCGAAAAAACCTGTCCATTGTGAATAGTGTGCCCATATGAGCCCGAAGTAAGCTGCTTTTCGTTGTAGTGCATATATATATCGTCTTGCTGTTGGCTTACCAAACCAAATATCCAACTAAAAAGGTATAGGGATGGCTTTAACATAGATTATTGCTTTTGTTTTCTGAAATTTTTGATGCGATGGAATGTCAGATAGTTGGCATCGTGATTATTGTGTGCACCTCCCTCTCCATCATTGTAAGCAGTTCTGGATAAGACGATCAGATCACTGCCATCAAAGAGCCAGTCCACATATTGGAAGCCGTGCGCCTTAACGTCAGGATGCGATAATACGGTGCTGCGTAACGTCCAGGTACGTAAATCGGGAGAACTGAATAATTGGAGCGTATTACGGATTGTTGCGGGATTTTTCCCTTGGTTCGCCTGTTTTATGCTATCTGGTATGGCGTTACTCAACGTCCAATACAAATCGTTTTTTGGATCCCGTCGAATAGCAAATTTTTTGCTGCCACCGGGAAAATTGATAAAACCTGAAAGCGTATCAAAACTGGCATGCTGCCCATCTGCACTTATATGTACGATAGCGGCTTTCTCATCAAGGGTAGAGCGATCATCTACGCGTAGGATATCCACGATGTTACCATCGGGGGTGGCCACAGCATTGCCCTCCAGCCAGCCACCGAAGTTGCCATTGAGATAGGTTGAATCGTACAATAGGCTATTGCTAGCGGTCCAGCTACTGGCCTTCAGTAAGTCTGCGTCTACCGGTGCAGATAACATCATCGCGCCATAGCGTTTACCCCATTGTAAGATGGGTCCATGAGCTGTTTCTATAGCCCGCCAAAGTCGTCCGTTATATTCCATAACGGGCATAGGAGCACAATGATACTGGCCGGCCAATAGTAAACCATTTTCTTTTCCTGTAGGCTGTGTCCAGGTTTCGCCCCCATCGTTAGAGCGACGGATCAGGGCGGTTCCATGATGGCGATCGGGTCCTAAAAGATAGAGTGCCCCACGATTAACAAAGAGACTTGACCAGAAGGCGCCTCTGATTTCACTTACTTGCTTCCAACTTTTGCCTTTATCAGAGGAGCGGAAGACACGCGTGATTGCCTGCACAAATTCTGAACTATTTGGTCCAAAGAAATCGTGAGAGGCAACGTAATCGCCATTGGGTAAAACCGCTAAACTAGGCGAGCCTATGTATTGTCCGCTCGATGCGGGATTATGCGTTACAACCACACCGGGAACTTGATCCATTTTTACTTGGGCCAACGCGTTCATTAAGATCGCTGCATTGAACCATATTGTTAACAAATATATCTTCATCTTTTTCGTATTTAATAACCTTCGTTCTGAACTAATTTGGGATCGGAATCCATTACTACTTGAGGAATGGGAAAGTGTACATGAAAATCTTTGGCATTGCTTTTTCCTCGGGCCTGTGCCCCAGAAATAAACTGCCCCATACGGATTAAGTCCATCCTGCGATGGCCTTCGGCATAGAGCTCCCACCCTCTTTCACGTAAGATCTGCTCGCGCAGGCTTTGTTGATCAAAATTACCTTGGCGCAATGCCGCAAGACCTGCACGGGCACGTACTTGGTTGATCAGGGAGATACTCTCGTTATTGGGGCCAGTTAACTCATTGAGTGCCTCTGCCCGGCACAATAAAATGTCGGCATAGCGGATATCTGGAATATCATTACCATGTGATGCTCCTTGTGCGTTAGGGTCGGGCCAATATTTAAAACATCGGGTATTATTGTTGTTTAATAAAGAGATGAGCTGTCCCGATTTATCCACGTATTCGCCGATGAGAAGGTTTCGACGCTTATCACCTTCCTCAAAGGAGTTGTAAAAACCATCAAGTATGCGGAATTCATTAGGCCAATTTAACCATGTATTTGCAAACGCAAGGCCTGTTCTAGGATCTTGTTGGAAATTATCAGGAAATGAGACATTCATCCATGAATTTGCCGACGCTCTATTCGAACTTGCAAAAGCAGGTCTCACAAAAATATATTCTGGATTGCGTTCATTTTCTACTTTAAACAAATCTTCGTAATTGGCGAAGAGTTGATAATGATTCAAAGCCATAACTTGCTGCGCATAGGACGCACTCTGCTCCCAGTCTTTTATATTGAGATAAAACTTTGCCAAATAAGCCAGCGCCGCACCTTTATTGGCTCTGCCGTATTGGACCTCATCACCGGGATTTGGTAAATCGTTTACGACTGCTATCAACTCGCTGGAAATAAAGCTACGTATCTCCTCATCGGACGCCTTAGCCAGTTGAAGCTCCTGCTGTGAACTTGTTCTTAAGGGTACGCTCCCAAAAAAGAAGTATAACTTATAGTAATTGATAGCTCGTAGAAAACGGAACTCTGCCGCAGATACTGCCTTTTCTTCTTCGGACATGTTCGTCACATTCGCTATGTTCTCTAGCCCGATATTGGCGTCGCGAATAGCTTGGTAAGGAGGGTCCCAATTGGTGACGAGAAAATCTACCGTGGGATCCCAAGTGAATTCAATATAGTTGCGGGCATCTCGCTCAACATTATCTCCCGATTGGAACAAGATATCCGTGGTCCATTCTTGGGGTGCAATTACATAGATCGAATTGTTCGAATTCATATTGGCTGTTCGAGCATAGGTATCCGTTAATAGAGATGCCAAGCCCTCTTTGGTATTCAAAAAATTCTCGGGAGCGAGCTGCGAAAATACTTCTTCTTTCAGAAAATCCTTGCAGCCTGGTAGACTTCCCATTATTATGAACAGCAAACTAGCAATAAATATTGGTTTTTTCATGGTATTAAAAATTTAAGGTTGCACCAAAAAGGTAAGTACGCGGCGCGGGATATGCATTCCAGTCCATCCGGAAATTGGCTCCTCCATTTGGATTAAGCGCCGGATCGAAACCTGTATAATCTGTGATGGTATACAGGTTCTGCCCAGAGACATAAACAGTAGCACCGGCAATAGGCCCTGATTTAATAGGCAAGTTATAGCTGATGCGCACGGTGTTCAAACGTATATAAGATGCATCTTCAACTGTATAATTGTTGACACCCTTTTGCCCCTGCGTATTGGGTGTAACAAAAGACGGATATACATTAGAAGGATTCTGCGGTGTCCACCGATTCAACAAAGGTTCTGCCAGTCGATTGCGACGCAAATTGGGTGGAAAATACGTATCTACCAGGTTATTATTCAGCATACTGACGCCCTGCACGCCCTCAATAAAAATATACAAACCAAATCCCTTGTACTGAAAATTATTAGTTAGTGAATAAGTAAAGTCTGGAAACGATTTGCCGATAATAACGCGATCAGCTGCATTGACTGTTTTGTCGCCATTTACATCGAGGTATTTGAAGTCTCCCGCTCGTACGTTATCCACCGTGGAGGAGAAATCATCATTTTCCTGCCAAATACCAACAATCTGGTAACCATAAAAGGAATTAAGTGGCTCACCTTCTTGGATGATAGCCACCTGACTGGTTGAGCCAGCCGACCCCGTGATGATGTTAGGTATACCGCCTAAGCTCTTGACCTTGTTACGAAGGGTTGTAAACATCGCAGTGGTTGTCCACTGGAATGCTCCAACTAGATTACTGGAGGTGATACCGAACTCCAACCCGCTATTTTGTACGCTGCCGACGTTAGTCATCATGGTTGAAAAACCTGATGAACGGGGCACGGGCAGGTTGAGCAACATATCCTTGGTGTCTTTTTTGTACCAATCGATCGTACCGCTAATACGGTCTTTAAATAGACCAAAATCAATCCCGATATTTACCTGTTCGGAACTCTCCCATTTCAAGTTCGGATTAGGAATACGGCTGGGTGCAATGCCGATGACCTGCGCGCCATCTAGTACAGCGGTCCAACCACTGCTGAGCGTGGATAAAGATTGATAGTTTCCGATTTCCTGATTTCCTGTACGCCCCCAGCTCGTCCGCAATTTCAAGGAGCTAATGCTGTTGATCGATTTCATAAAATCTTCCTCCTTAATTTTCCACCCTAAAGCAAAAGAGGGAAAATAACCGAAGCGGTTGTTCTCACCAAAACGGGAGGAACCATCCGCCCGAAAAGCAGTTGTAAACAGGTATTTATCTTTATAGCTATAATTTATTCTCGCTAAATAAGAGAGCAAGCTATTGATCCCCTTATTACTGGTGGTTTGCCGGGTTAAGGGATCGCCTAAATTCAAATTATTGGTCCCAGTCGCATCAGAAGCGAAGCCACGTGCGGAGGCAAAAAAATTGTCATCAATGAATTTTTGTCCGGTCATGCCGACGACGGCGTTGATTTGGTGTTCGGCAAATGACCGATTATAGGAAAGGGTGGCTTCGCCCAAGTAATTGCTGTTTTTCCCCTGTTCGATGCTGCCGATACCGCCGGCAGCCAAACCGTCGATGGTACTCCGATCGACATAGGTATCGGTTCTTTGGCTCACGATATCCCCTCCTACATTTATCTTCGCTTTGAACCCATTTAGAAAATTATATTCAGCATAAGCTGTTCCAAACGTGCGGTAACTATTAGAAAAGGCATCCTTACCATTCGCAATAGCCAGCGGATTATCAATATTCATGTTGGGTGATAAGAAATAGCGGCCATTGTCTGCCCATACGGGTAAGGTTGGATCGTAATTAATAGCAGCATAGATGACACCTGCGCGCTCATTGAGATCAAAGCCATTGGGCACGAAATCATCTTTGGTGTAAGACGTATTGATATTGACTCCCAGTTTAAAATTTTCCTTAACACGGTGCTCCAAGTTCAACCGGGCACTGTAACGTTTAAACGCCGAATTAATAATCAGTCCATCTTGGGAATAATAATTAAAAGAGGTGTTGAACTGCGTATTTTCATTTCCTCCTGAAAAAGATAAGTTATGATTATGCGTTGGTGCATTTTTTCGAAAAACGGATCCTAGCCAATTGGTACCGTCGTTTGTAAGGGTAGCAACACGATCATTTTCGCTGCCACCACCCGCATCTATTATATCATTCATGACCAGTTGATATTCACCAGCATTTAACAGCTTGATATTATTGGCCACCTGCTGTATGCCCCCATACGCGTCATAAGTAATGCTAAGCCTGCCGGCCTTTCCTTTTTTTGTGGTGATCATCACCACGCCATTGGCACCCCTCGACCCATAGATAGCGGTAGCTGAAGCGTCTTTCAATATTTCAATTGATTCAATGTCTGCAGGATTAATGGTATTTAAGGGGTTTCGCGGCGCCCTTGAATTGGTAAAATTCTCTCCTCCCCCACTTACCACCGTCGAATTATCGAGTGGAAGGCCATCAACGACGTAGAGTGGGCTATTGCCTGCATTGATGGACCCTGCACCGCGGATATTGACCGAAAAACCGCCACCCGGTTCGCCGCTATTTTGTACGACCTGTACACCTGGTGCCTTACCAAAAAACAATTGATCGGCAGAAGCAATTGGCCCCTCATTAAAATCCGCTCTTTTCAAGGCGGTTACCGAACCGGTGATGTCGCCCTTTTTGACCGTACCATAACCTACAACTACAATCTCTTCAAGCTGCGATGCATCTGGGGTTAGCAGGATTTTTAACGTACTGCGATTATTCAATTTAATTTCCCTGGGTAAATACCCCATGTAACTGATGCTCAGGCTTACTTGCAGATTAGGCACCTGCAGGGAAAAATAGCCTTTCTCATCGGTGGAAACACCGATAGTTGCGCCGACAACCTTAACACTGGCACCCGGCAACATTTCGCCGCTGAGTTCATTGGCCACGGAACCGCTAATGCGCACCTGTGCGAGCACTTCGTTGATGCACATGAGCAACAGAACGGTGCTTACGACGACCCTTATCTTCACTATAGTTTTCATGGTTAAATAATTAGTTGGTTAACGTGATATACCTGATGGTGCTACCTGCACCGCTATTGCTAATTTATTATGGCGACTGTTCAATCCAGCACTGCAGTAATGTCCAATTGCTCGAACAAAAGTTTCCGCTCACGCTCAAGTTCTTCCAAACCGTTCTTTACAAGGTCGTCCAGATCGGTATGTGCTGTTCTGCAAAAAGTGCCAATGCCGAGGCCTCGTTTACGCAAATAAAATTTGGCAATAAGAGGATAATTGGTATGCATGAGGTCCATATGTTTTATGAAGAACTGCTGTACGCAATTAACCATCGCCTCTTTCTCTTTCTGCGCATAATGCTGGCACAACCAAACCACCAATTCTGGAAAATAATTTCCCTGTATGCACGATAGTCCTGCAGCGCCGCTTTGCAAAGAGATGACCGCATGCGCCATATAAGCGTCATAGAGACCGAAGGCTGCGCAATGCTGGGTGCCTGCTATTTTCTCACGTACCTGCTGTATGTCTAAAGAGGTATCTTTATGATAAATGACGCGGCCCGTGTTCACAAACTCTGCCAAGAGATTAGGTTGTAGGAGGCGCTTGTAGGGCTCGGGGCATTCATAAAAACCGAAAGGTATTCCCTCTGTTCGATCAAGCAATTGATAGAAACGCTCGCGAAATATGTCATCGTCTTCCTCTTTATTGGCCAAAATGCCACTTATCAAAATAATGGCTTCTGTACCCTGGTCATGAAGTTCTTTAATGAAATCCACCTGTTGGGCAATCGTCCCTCCAAAACTACCTGTAGCTACTACAGGTACTCTTCCATTGGCCGTTCTGACAATATGTTTGGTAACCTGAATGCGTTCTTCTGGTTGCAGGTGGTACATTTCGCTCGACTGGCAATTGGCGAAAAGCCCAGATGCGCCTGCCCTTAAATAGAATTCGGTGAGTTGCGTTAATCCCTCAAAATCAACGGCACCATTTTCTAAAAAAGGTGTGAGCATCACAGGTACAAATTTTTTCTTTTGCTGGTTCATATAATAAATGGATAAATTGTTAAAAGCCTATATATTTTTACGGGAAAATCTACCTAAGCGGGACAGCAGGCTTCCTATCAGAAAAATGCTGAGTGTGCCCACCACAATGATCATATTTTTATCCAGCGGGCTCTTTAAGAATTCCATATCTTGTGGCAGGTATTCCGAAAAGGTCATCCAAATGATGATGATGATCCCGACAACGGTTGCGATCGCTGCATCGGCATTGCGAGCGTATTTGCTAACCAATCCTAGCAGAAACAAACCTAACATACCGCCAGCGAAAATGCCGGAAAGTACCCACCACAAGTCGAGCACACTGGATATACCGATCATCGCGATTCCTGCAGACATACCGCACAGACCGACAACGACCGTAGCAATATGTAAAGCACGTAATGTCGTCCGTTCGTTGGTAGGCGCTTTGAAATAGCGTTTATAGATATCTTCAACAAAAACGGTAGCACTGGCATTCATACCAGAACTTATAGTGCTCATAGCGGCAGATAGGATAGCCGAGATGATGATGCCAATTAGGCCGGTGGGTATTTGCGTAACCATAAAATGCGGCATGACTTTATCCCCATAATCCGCAGGTTGCAAAGTGGCTGCAAGGCGGGAGATTTCCGTCGCTGTAGCACCTGATCCTAGACGCTCAGCCGCAGCTTGTAATTTTACAGGCTCGATTAATGCGGGATTGGCTTGATAATACACATATAAGGAAGTGCCTATTAGGAAAAACAGCAGAGAAGTAGGCACATAAATCCAAACACATAACCAAATAGATCGTGCAGCATCTTTGGGCGATTTCGCTGCATGATAACGCTGTACATAGTTTTGATCCATTCCGAAATTATTTAGATTGATAAACACCCCATATAGAAAGATGACCCAAAAAGTGGAATGATTAAAATCGAAATCAAAACTTCCTAAACTGATTTTCTTTTCGCTAACCCCAACCCAATTGATTGTTTCGATACCGCCATCTATACGATCGATCAATAAGTAAAGGATGAGTACTGCACCGAAGGTTTTAATGACACCTTGCACCACTTCTGTCCATATTACAGCTTCTATGCCACCTAATACGGTGTAGATAATGATGCATATACCGGTGATGGTCATGATAAGTTCCATCGAATAACCCGTAAGCGCTTGTAGGCTTAGCGCTACACCAAAAAACACTGAACCGATACGGGCCAGCTGAGTTAATAGAAAACACGTGACAGCATAGGTTCTAGCCCATGGTCCAAAGCGTTTCTCTAAATGGGTATAGGCAGAAACCTCACCCGAACGACGATAAAAGGACACGAAGAAACGACTGGCGAAAAAGGCAGCTACCGGCATAGACAAACTAAAAACAAAGGCATTCCAATTACTTCCGAAAGCTTTGCCAGGAACCCCTAAAAAGGTATTGCTACTTAGAAAGGTAGCATAGATGGATAGCCCTATCGCCCAGGAAGGGATGTTTCCGGAGGCCTTGGTAAACTGATCTGCACGTTGATTCCGAAATGAAAACCAAAAACCAACACCGATCATTGCGATGAGATACAGGCCGATAATACACAGATCCACAATTGGTAACTTATTCATTGGTTTTGCTTGTTAGGTATAATAATGGTTTACTGGGAACAAAAATGCTAACTTTTTAGAGGTACCGATTTGCCCCGAATTGCCGAGTTTTTGTACAATTTTATCCTATGTATAATGGATACCTGTGCTTATTGCCGTCTAATGGTATTTACAAGCTGGTTAAAATAATTGCTCAAAGATCAATAAGGCCAAAAGCTTGTATAATAAAACCACTTTGTATATGTTTGTGTCGTTATAGGATGTTGACATAAAAGCTAACGACATTCATACTTAACCAACTATATATCTGTATAGCAGCAGCTGTCTATCCTAACCTAGATAGCTTATTGTTTAATTGATAGCAAAAGCCAATATGAAACCACATTTTCACAAAGTACCGATACAGATGAGGAGCTCATTTAGTGTTCGACATGACGTACAGCCCAATTTTGGTAATGTTTGGCATTATCACCCTGAGTTGGAATTACATTATGTGGTAAAAGGAGAGGGTACGCGTTTAGTTGGTGATAATGTTGGCAGTTTTCATGCCGGAGAGTTACTTCTGCTAGGGGAAAACCTGCCCCATACTTGGCACTGTCAGGAGGAATATTTTGAAAAATATGCAGAGAACTATGTTGAAGCGATTGTAGTACATTTTTCGTCCTCTTGTTTAGGACATGAATTCTTGAACCTGCCTGAAACAAACGCTTTAATGCGGCTATTTGAAAAAGCGAAACGGGGCATGCAGATTTTCGGTACCAGCCGTGAACAATTGAAGCAGCTCATGATGAAAGCTGTCATGGCAGAAGACTTACGGAAAGTCATCTTATTATTGGAGATATTGGAGATATTAACCAAAACAAAGGAATATCTAAATATTAGTACAACGTTTCCGTTCTTGAAAGCTACAGAGGGAGATATGGTGAGAATGAACAGCATCTATAATTACACACTCAACAATTTCACTAAAGACATTTCGCTGAAAGAAATTGCCTCTGTTAGCAATTTAACGATGACCTCGTTTTGTCGGTACTTTAAAATAATGACCAAAAAAACCTATGCCGACTTTTTAAACGAAGTCCGCATTAATCACGCCTGCAAACTGTTATCTGAAAATACCTTACAGATTGATGAGATTTGCTATACCTGTGGTTTCAACAACCTCTCTAATTTTTATCGGCAATTCAAACGGGTTACGCACTACACGCCAAAGGATTTCAGACGACGTTATAATATTTATTTAAGTTAGGTTACGCCGGACAAGGCAACGCAAGCTGTTTCAATTATCACGGGAGGAATCAGCTTAGCAAGCGTACTAGGCGTGCCATTGACCAGCTATGTCGCGGAACTGGCCGGCTGGAGGTATTCTTTCTTGATATCCGGTGCAGTTAATCTGATTGCTTTTGGGGCATTGACCTTTTTTACTGGCTTACAGGGAAGCTATTGGGCTATCATGTGCAGCTAACGACCAGAGGTTTCCTCTTGTCACTGATTGCTGTCTATATTCTTGCTTACTTTTTCAGCGGATACTTTCTCGTGATGTCTTTGATCATTGCTGTGTGGGGATTTATCCATACCGGCGGTTTTCTGATTGGCCAGATCAACACCACTAGGGAGGCACCTTCGGCGCCGGAACTGGCCACCAGCTTGATGAACTCATTTGCTAATGCGGGAATTTCTATCGGTACTGCGCTTGGGGGCATTACAATCGCCAGTCTGCTTATTTCTGCAATAGCTTTTTTCTAACCCGACTAAGTGTTTCGGCTGATATCCCCAGATAAGAGGCAACCATTGCCTGCGGGAATCGATGTACTATTTCGGGATAAGTTTCTTCAAGACGTAGATAGCGCTGTTCAGCTTCCAAGCTGATGGCGTCCTGCAGACGCTTTTGTGTGGCGATAGCACGTTTGCGATCGATTTTGTGAGTCATATGGGTAATAGCGGGAACCTGATCGTAGAGTTGGTCGAGATTGTCTTTTGTTACCAACAGCACTTCAGCGTCTTCGGTCATCTCAATAGTATAGATTGACGGTGTTCCCAGCCTAAAGCTCTCTTCATCTCCAAGCCACCAGGACTCTATAGCAAAACGAATGATGTGCTCCTGCCCATTTTCATTAATTGTATACATCCTACCTGCGCCTTTAACTACAAATGCCATGTACTTGCAAACATCACCTTCCTGCAAAAGATATTGCCGCTTCCTCAGATACTTCTGTTTAAATGCCTGTTGTATAATTCTTCGATCATTATCATTGAGTAATAGAGACGATCTCGATTCAATATACGAAAAAAGCACTTCAAATGATGGTTCGTGTAAACTCATATACGCAGATGATTATTTAAAAGCAATCAAAAATAAGGAATTAACAGGGAGGATGCTAATCGTGAACCAAGATATTCTTGACATATGTCAAGAATAATTTACTGCATATGTCATTTTCATACCGCTTATAAAGTGTCAACTTTAAATAAACAAACGCTGAGCAATCAGCCTTAAAATATGAAGAAAATATATAAAGGCGGTGTAGTCCGCATCGAATCACAGGGCTCTCCCGCAGTTTTACAATATTCCACCCAAGAGGTACAAGAACCTGGAGCGCATGAGATCTTGGTCAGTCAGAAAGCAATTGCTATCAATTTTGTGGATGTGATGTACAGAAATGGGACTTTCCCAATCATGTCTTTTCCGGCAACGATCGGCGGTGAAGCCGCAGGAATAGTAGAACTTGTCGGTAGAGGTGTCACGTCTGTTAAAGAAGGCGATCGGGTTGCTTATTATAACGCACTAGGTTCTTATGCTGAACAAAGGTTGGTGAGAGCGGAAGACCTGGTCAAATTGCCCGACGATATTCCCTATGACCAGGCCGCATCGATCTTGGCTAAAGGACTTACTGCCCGTATGCTGATCAGGCAAATCTATGCCGTAAAACCGGGAGACATTATTCTCGTGCATGCCGCCGCAGGGGGCGTTGGTTCATTGCTGAGTAAATGGGCAAAAGCACTTGGGGCCACCGTGATCGGTACGGTAGGAACGGAGGCAAAGAGAGCAATCGCGTCCGATAACGGGGTCGATCATGTGATTGTGATGGAAACACAGGATTTGGAGGCTAAAGTAAAGGAGCTGATTGGAAATCAAGGCATTGACGCAGTATTTGATGGTGTTGGCAAAGCAACTTTCAACATATCCATCAGGTTGTTAAAGAATGGTGGTACCGCGGTTCTTTTTGGTATGGCTTCCGGTAACCCTCATTTGGATATGAACTATTTATCGAAAAGACAAATTCGGCTGGTGCGGCCCGCCCTGCAACAGTATCTGCCGGAAATGCATAGTAGGGAATTGGCCACTCGCGAACTGTTTGATGCCTGGCGTAATGGATCATTAGGTACTATAACGCCAACTATTTATGCACTGAAAGATGCTGCCCTTGCTCACCGTGATTTGGAAGAGGGTAAAACAACCGGATCTATCATTCTTCATCCCTGATGGAAAAGGTTGATCACCGATTGGTTGATCAGTAGATAAATGGCCTATCCGGATGATCCTCTTTAAAAGGAGATCAACCGGAAGACCATCTACGAATGGATTTGACGCAAAGGCGTTGGCTATGTAAAATATTGGCTCAGCCATGGTAAACGACCTGACTTTCTGGAAGGGTTTTTAAATGAGGTATTCTGCCTGCTTTAAAATCCTGAAAGAGCGGCTTAATTTCTTCTTCCCCGTCGACGACAAATGGGCCGTAGCTGATAATGGGTACTCTTTGCGGTTCTCCAGCATACAGCACAAAACTCCCACCCTCGGCGCCACCGATAAAATCAATCGTACTATCCCCTTCTTCCGTAGATCTGTCCAGCCAGGCAACCTGTTGTGTCTCTATATGTGTCGCTTCTCCACCCGCTAATATACTTCCCTCAAGCATGTAAATAAAACCATTGAAGTTCGTTGGAAGCTCTTGCGTAACCTTATCATTTTTATCCAATTTGAAAAGAACGATCGTGACAGGGGTTTCGGAGGTAATGGGGGACGTTAAACCAAATGCGCTTCCACTGTAAACGTAGATTTCAGACTTACCTATTTTTTTGGATGGTACATTTTTGAAGGGAAGTTTCTGCCACTTGGGAGCTGTCCACCTTTTTATTTTCGGCAGCACCAGCCACAATTGTAAAATTCTTAATTTCACTTTGGTTTTAATTTCTTCCGTATGTACGATTCCGCTTCCGGTCGTCAGCCATTCCAAGCTACCTGTTTGAAAATCGCTCTCCGGACTTCCTTCCAGCACGAGTGTGGCAATTTCAAATCCGGCGTGAGGATGTGGCCCCCCCACAACACCATGTCCCGGTAAATCGAGCTGATCATCCATCATTACTATAAATGGATCCGTATACTGGAAGTCACTACCTTCGACAACTTGGATAGCCGTATGGCCCTCGCCTAAAAAGCCTTGGCCTGCTTTTGGCTGTACTACTTTTACAATTTTGCGATTCATCTTTTGGTCTGTTTTCATTTAATAATGTCTTTTTTATAATCTTTGCTCATCATCAACCGGGAGCTGTTTCCCCCCGTTATCACAAGACAGGACACGTGTCTGCCTTGTGAATAGCGGGCTTTGTTTATTTTCTATGAATTAGCTGTTAATAAGGAGAAATTAAACAAAATAGTTAGTCCCACCTGTACCCCGTTTCTGATAGCCCCAGTGACTTCTTTCCGTTCTTGTAGATTCTACAATAGTGTATGCGTGATATTTGGTATTAGTGGTTACACCTGCAAGGCGCTCCTCCCACTTTTGGCCATTCGAGGTAATTTTTGACAGCACTTTGTCTGTAACATAATTGACCATGGAGTTGATCCAGTTTTCGGTACTCACGGAATATTGATCTGCGGGAGCGGTTGAAAAGAAAACAGCTGCTCCGACCGGGGTACAAAATTCTTTCAACGCCTCCTGCGCAAAACTGAGCATATCCTCGAAATATTCCAATGAGGTCTGCACATCTTCGCGGGTGCCCCAGCGTGTGATATGTCCGCCCACCAAAAAATCAAAATCAAATTCCAATATCTGCTTGTGGGCATCAATCCATCCGCTGATGTTTTCCGAGGCATCGCAATGCATAAAGGTACAAGAACCCGGACTTACAATATCAATCTTGGTCAGGGCCTTTTGTTTGGGTGCATAAATAAAGATGTTGCCGGGGCAGTGGTTGGCACCTTTATAGCTAAGCTCGAGTTTTTCACCGCCAAGTTCAACTAGGTAGCTGTCGCTAAATGTTGTGTTTGGAACAGGACGTAGGGGGTCAGGAAAGCGTGTAAGCAATTCTTTGGTGATTTCATGGGCTATGATTTCAACATTAGGGCCGTACATGGCTGCCGCGCCAATATGATCGGAATGCCAATGGCTGTAAATGACCTTTACGATGGGTTTGTTCGTAGCAGCTTCTATAGCGGCAAGCATATTTTCGCCAAGAATGGGAGGTGCGTCGATTGCAATGACACCTTCATCCGTTACCAGAAAAGCAGCGTCATAACCACCACTGGTTACCCAATAAAAGCCGTCTCTTAGCTCTTCACAGTGATAGCCATTTTTGATAAATTCCGGACTGCTCAGATACGCTGGCTGGAACTGTTGAGGTGAGGGTGCATGCTGATGCCAATCTGCCTTTTCAAAACCATGCTTCGTGTGAAAAAAATCTCCCTGTTTTCCCTGTTTTTCTTCGATTTGTGAATGCTTCATAATAATTGAATGTATAATATTAATGTTTAAGAAATTGCCGTGTTTATCCTTTGGATTTGAATAACCATTTACTGAAGATCCTGGTAATAAAAGGCATCACCACATAGGTCATGAGCGTCACCATCATGATGATTCCTATCAAGGTATTTACCAATTGAGGCATGCCAATTGGCCTTAGTAATTGTCTAATAAAAGGCATAATCGTATGTAAAAGTGTAAATATGATGCAGACCGTGATAATGAGCATCTTCCATTTAGTGGGTTGTACCCGGCCCATTTGTCGTTTGTTTGTAAACCAGAATTCCAGACCGGTGAGTTTAGTCTCCGGTGTTACCTCTTCGAATAAGTTTTTACTTAAAGCGATCTGCCGCGCTTTTTGCGCTGAGTCATTCCACAAGGTCAGATTGGCATAGGTGTCAAATCGTAGAATAATGGCAAATACAATGGACCCGTCAGCCGTCACCTTTTCAAAAATGTCCGCGGATTGATACCCATGGAAATCTGAAGCGGCCAGGCTGATTGTCTGAATGGCCTCAAGTGCTTCCTCTCTATAAGAAGCTTTGGGCGTTAGCTCTATTATCGTGATTACCGGTAAATCAGATGCCTGCATCATGATAGATGTGTTTGAACTGAATAAATTCATGCATCGCCGCCAGGCCATTTAAACGTCCCAGACCACTCATTTTAAAGCCGCCTTCCTCTATCTCATCGTTAATCTTTGCCCAATCGTTTATCCACACCGTGCCCGCATCCAGTTTTCGGCTTACCCTTAAAGGCAGATCCACATGGCTGCTCCAGACCGATGCCGCCAAACCATATGGATTATCGTTTGCTAACTTAATTGCCTCTTCGGCCGTATCAAAAATCTGTACAGTGGCTACCGGCCCAAAGGTTTCTTCCTGTACAATAGCCATTTTGTTGTCGGTAACACGTAATAAAACCGGACGATAAAATGAGCCTGCTGCTAAGCCTCCGTCTAAAACTTTACCGCCACGAAGTAGCACTTCGGCACCTTCATTAATCGCCTGTTCCACGAGACGATCCACACGCATTAAATTGCCTTCATCAATCAATGGTCCCATATCACTTTCGGGATCAGCAGCCGAACCTACTTTAACACGCAGAAGTCTTTCGGTAAAATCTGCTATAAATCGTTCTGCAATATTTCTCTGAACCAAAATTCTGCTACCGGTCATGCAGAACTGTCCTGCGAAAATGGTAATGGCCTTTTCCAAGATGGGCAATGCCACATCCAGATTGGCATCATCGAAAACAATCATCGGTGTTTTGCCTCCCAGTTCAAAGCCAAAACGTTTGAGGTGCGCGGCACCGTTTGCCATCATAATCTTTGCGGTTGCAGTACTGCCTGTATAGCTAATGGTAGGAACATCCGGAGAACTGATGATCAATGCTGCTCCTTCATGTCCACTCTCTGTAAACTGGTTGATGACTCCTTTGGGTAAACTCATTACCGATGCAAAAACTTCGCATATCAGCGCATTGATCTGGGCTGTCTGCCCGGGCATCTTAATAATCGCTGTGCAGCCCGCGGCCAATGCCGGTGCCAAGGACCGGATCATCAGAATCACCGGTGAATTCCAGGGTGCTATGATTCCGGCGACGCCCACCGGTTCTTCCAGAACCATACTGAAGGCACCCGGACGTGACTCCAGTGCACGTCCGCTATGGGTTAGAACCAATGCGGCATAGTACCGTAATTTCGATGGAACACCCGAAATCTCCATGGTAGCTTCCTTCGCTATTTTTCCATTTTCAAGGGAGAGCATCTCGATTAAACGCCCGGCATGGGTTTCAAAGGCATTGGCAAGCTCGTTTAAAACCCTGGATCGCAGATGGCGGTTTTCTCTCCATTCGCTGTTTTCGAAAGCGGATTTAGCGGCTCGGATACCCTGGGCAGCAACCGATCTGTCGCCATCGGCATAGCAGCCGATGATTGCTCCGGTTGCCGGATTAACGCTGTCCCTATAATTTTTACTATCCAGCCATTCACCGTTAATCCAGTTCAATTTTGCTTGGTTCTCTTGGGTCGGGACTGTTGCTTTTGTTGAATTTTCCATTACTGTTAATACTTGTTTTTTGACACTGCCTTTGCATGCTCTCCTGATTCTTTCATCTCATCGGAAATTTTCTCAGCCATCATAATGACCGTTACATTGGGGCCTGTGGATATAAAACCTGGTAAAATGGACGCATCCACCACCCGTAGACCATCGATACCATGAACTTTTCCGGAAAAATCCACAACAGCATTCGCACTCCCTAAAGGCCCCATGGGTGCCGAGCCCATGGGGTGATTATACGTTTGGAGCGTTGCTTTTATCGATGCTAAAATAAGGTCATCGTTATATGCTTCGGGACCGGGATTCAGTTCGCCGACTGAAAGATTTTTCAGTGGTTCTGTTTGACCGATCTTTTGCGCAAGCCTGATTCCTTCAATGAGCCTTTTACGGTCTTCCTCTTCCGCTAGGAAATTCAGGTCTATGATCGGTGCGTCTTCCGGCTTGTTGCTGGCAATCTTAATAGTACCCCTCGATTTGGGATTGGTCAAGGCCACGCCGAAGACATAACCTGCTTTCGTGGGGCTCGTAGCGGGATTAAATAAATGCCCTGCAGTGATGTGGATATCAAGTTCGTCCTTTGATGCAAAAGAACTTCTTGTCCATAGATTGACACCCGTAACCGGAGAGAGGCGGCCAATGGTCTTCGGATCTGCTGCGTAGGTATTGAAGTAAAAGGGGTGATCTAAGATTTGCCTGCCTACAGGAAGATCGGCGACAACGGATATGTCTAAATCTTTCAGAACGGAAGCGGGGCCAATGCCCGAACGCATCAGTATTCCTGCTGAGCCGTAGGT
>DATMSZ010000005.1:0-5571 GCA_035565175.1 Pseudosphingobacterium sp. | reverse complement strand
TTTCCTTGTCCTTGTCTTTTTGGCGCATTAATAATCCGGTTGAAAGCAATTTTCTACTAAAATTCCTTTTGTCGAGTACAATGTCATAAACCCCTTCGTAAAGAGTAAGTATTTGTGGAATCGTGAATTTTTCAGGAAGTAATTCAAAAAGAATGGGATGCAACGCTGCTTTATAGCGTAATTTCTTCTTGGCATGTTCAACCATGCTATTATGATCAAAAATAAGCTTCGGAATTTCTTTTAAGGGTACCCATTCTGCTCTATACTCTTTGCTTAATTGATCTTTGTATTTGTGGATATCAATAAGTGCATAATAGGTTATGCTGACTGTTCTTTCTAATGGATCACGTTTCGGTTCGCCAAAAACCTCCATCTGTTCCATGTACACATTTTCGAGCCCTGTTAGTTGTTTTAGTACTCTTGCAGCAGAATCTTCCGGTCTCTCACTTGGTTCAACGAATCCCCCCATTAAACTCCACTTGTTTTTTTCAGGCTCAAAGCCGCGTTGAATGATCAATAATTTTAGGCTATCTCCATCGAAACCGAAGATAATACAGTCTACGGCAACTAATATGCGTGTTTGTTTTGAGTATTTAGTCATAATTTAAAGGTAATTAAAAGGGATACGATATTATTCATTAAAACAATAATTATCAACAATTATAAAAGAAAAAATAATGATTTGTATCAATCAAAGTGGTAAATATAGTTAATTTATCAGTTGATTATCAAATCTAGCCATCATCAGTTTATGTTACATATCTCTTCTTCTGTTTAAACGATTAAGTAAAACAAAAAGTGTTTATATGACACTTTTTATTAAATGTTCTGTTGACATTTAATAAAAAGCTTTTATATTAGCCGGACCAATTAGGGGATGTACCCCAATAAAATAACCATTAAAACCAATAAATAACCAAAATGCAACACATTAAACTGAAAATCATTTGGAAGAAAGCGTTTGCTATTTGTGCTTTGCTTTTCTTCTGCTATTCTAATGGCTTTGGCCAAGGAAGTATGCAAATTTCCGGTAAGGTTACCGACAAAAATGGAGAGCCATTGCCGGGTATCAGTGTAATTTTACTTGGTACAAAAGTAGGAGCCAACACAGATAACCAGGGGCAATATCGGCTTTCAGTGCCCAACTGGAATGGCGTCTTGTCTTTTACCAATGTAGGATACGTTAAAAAAGAAGCTAAAATTATTCAAGGGAAAAACACCTATGATGTCGTTTTAGAAGAAGACTTATTGGGCTTAGATGAAGTAGTGGTTGTTGGCTATGGAACGCAGCGGAAATCGGATATAACCGGATCGGTTGCAGTAGTAGACGTGGCCGAATCTAAGAAGTACTTAACCAATGATATTTCTCAGCTTCTTCAGGGTAGGAGTCCAGGTATAACAGTTAACAGTGATGGACAGCCAGGGGCAAGTCCAAGTGTGCGGATAAGAGGGGTCAGTACCTTTGGAAATGCACAGCCGCTATATGTGGTTGACGGAGTGCCTGTAGGGACCTCCATCCGCGATTTCAGTCCCAATGACATCGAATCTATGCAAGTGCTGAAAGACGCATCCGCTGGAGCAATATATGGTTCAATGGCAGCGAATGGCGTCGTGATTATTACGACTAAACAGGGTAAACAAAATACGGCTTTGAATATAGAATATAATGGTTCGTACGGTGTTGACAAGGTTTGGCAGAGAATTCCGGTATTAAGAAGACAGGATTATCAGATGATCGCAAACGAAGTACGCACCAACGCCGGACTACCGCTTATCCCCGGCAACGATCCTTCTTCTCCCGTATTCATTGATAATATTGATACTGATTGGCAAAAGGAAGGGATGAAAAATGGGATGCGCCAAAACCATAACCTTAGTTTTATGGGTGGAGGAGAGAATACCACCTATAATATGTCTTTTGATTATCTCGGTAATGACGGAACTTTTGTGGGCAACGGGCCAAGCTATGATCGTTACACGGCACGTGTCAACACATCGGCTAAAAAAGGTATTTTTAAAGTAGGGCAAACGTTTTCGTATACCCATTCGCATGAAAATACACTAACGTATAATAATACCATATTAACCGGAAGCCGTCCGCCCCTGGTAATTGATTTGGTTGAAGCTATTCCAACACAAATGATATATGATCCCAATAACAAGGGCGGTTTTGGGGGAACAGAATCCGATATTCATGATGTTATTTCATTAAATGCGATCGCCATCAACAGTTTATTCAAAAATTATACAGAGGTAGACAGGATGTTTGCCACGGCCTATGGAGAGATCGATTTAATTAATAAAAACGGGCACAGCTTAAAATACAAATTGAATTTGGGCTATGATAGAACAGAAGCTAGAGATTATGCATTTCAACCCGCTTTTGATTTGGGATATTTCTTTCATTCAAATATTTCAAGATTGGATGACGGCCAACGCACTTTTACAAGCGGCTTAGTAGAAAATACCATAAATTATGAAAAGAAATTTGGGAGGCACGCTTTGGCTGCATTAATTGGTCAGACATACCAATATGGATCAACATTGGTTCGGAGCGGGCATTCGGAGGCTTTTACAGAACCCTATTTTCCTATCTTGGATAATGGAAGCAATAAGACTGCGTCAGGAACAATCAATGAAAATGCGCTTTCTTCCTATTTAGGGCGTATTAATTACAACTATGATGATAAGTATCTCTTGACGGCCACACTTCGTAGAGATGGATCGTCAAGGTTCAGTCCAAGCAATCGATTTGGTTATTTCCCATCTATTGCACTGGGCTGGAAAGTGACAAATGAACCATTTTTCAAAATTTCTAAGGACATCGTGAGCGATTTGAAATTGAGAGCCAGTTATGGGAAACTAGGAAATCAAAATATTGATGATTATTTATACACGGCCTACATCAATCCAAATATCGTTTATAACTTCAACGGACAAAAAGTATTTGGAGGTCTCCAAACTAATTTAGTTTCACCTGATATAAAATGGGAATCTAAGGTTACTTCCAATATAGGCTTGGACGCAATTTTATTCAATGGTCTTTTTGACTTTACAGCAGAGTACTATCGAAATAAAACTACTGACATTTTGGTAGGAGTGCCTATTCCAGCGTCTACTGGTTCTGTTAATCAGGCGCCTACCGTGAACACGGGGAGCCTACAGAATTCGGGTTTTGAATTCATGAGTGCTTACCATAAAAACCAGGGAGATTTCAATTTCACTATTACTGCAAACGTTAGCACTATAAAAAATAAGGTATTGGCCTTAGGAGAAAATGGAGAACCTATTTATGGTGCCGGCGCCAAAACAGAGATTGGTGGCGAAGTTGGACAACATTTTGGGTATGTAACAGAAGGGATTTTTCAAACGAGCGAGGAAGTGGCTGGGCATGCTTTTCAAAGCGCTGCCACCGCACCAGGGGATATTAAGTTCAAAGACCTTAACGGAGATAACGTAATTAATGCCGATGACCGGGCTTATCTTGGTAGTGCCATCCCAAGCCTAAATTATGGGTTAAACTTTAGCGCTTCTTACAAAAAGATAGACTTTACAATCTTTGCTTCGGGAAGCTCTGGATTTAAAATTAATAGCAGGATGTATCGCGACCTGATGCTTACAACCGATTATATTAACAGACATGAAGATATCCTTAATCGGTGGACTCCTACAAACACCAACACTGACATTCCTCGATTAGTAGCGAATGACCCGAACGGAAATGGTCGTGATTCTGATCGAAAAGGGTGGTTACAAGATGGTACTTATCTCCGTATTAATACTGTCTCATTAGGGTATACCTTGCCCGATGGATTAATTAAGGGGGTTCGGAAGCTACGGGTCTATGCAACCGGACAGAACCTTTATTCCTTTCAATCATATAAAGGATATAATCCGGATTTTACGTCAGGGGTTTTTGATCCGGGCTTCGATTTTGGATCATTTCCGAAACCGCGGACATTCATGTTAGGAGTACAAATCGGTTTTTAACAGTATTAAATGAATTAATCATGAAAAGAAATATAATCCTATTATTTTTATTCTCCACAGTATTTATTGGATGTGATAAAAAACTAGATATTACTAGTCAGAAACAAGAAAGAACAGAAACTTATTGGCAAACAGCAGAACAAGCTTCTGCAGCAGTAATTGCTATATATAACAGTTTAATACAGGACGGAACTTATATGCGGATGATGCCTGCTTTAACTGATGGAAGAGGCGATGATTTTACAGGCGATAGCCCTTGGGGTGATTTAGTCCAAACAGGTCAATTTACGGTTTTGTCCACTTCAGGCCCTGTTCAATGGGTTTGGGCGCAATGGTATCAACTCATTTATAGGACCAACCAAGTTCTTACCAACGTACCAGGTATTGAGATGGACCAAGCACTAAAGGATAGATTGTTAGGTCAGGCGCATTTTCTAAGGGGTTTAGCCTATTTTACATTAGCCAACACGTATAAAGCTGTTCCCGTAATACTAACACCTCCAGTAGAATCATCTGAGTATTATGAGCCTACGGCCTCAGAGGAAGTTTTATGGGAACAGATAATAAGCGACTTAACTGCAGCAAAAGAGTTGCTTCCAATATCTTATGCTGCTGTCTCCGGCCCCGATGCTAATCAAATCGGACGAGTAACAAAAGGAGCTGCGACGGGTATCTTGGGGAAAGCGTATTTGTACAGAAAAAATTGGACGGCTGCGGCAGAGCAATTCAAATTGTTAATAGATGGACCGGAATTAAACCTCTATAGCTTAATGCCAAACTATCGGGATAATTTCAAACCAACCAACGAGAACAATGCAGAATCCTTATTTGAAGTGCAGTTTGCAGATCCAGATGCAGTAGGCGGTACTGTATTCAACTATGGGGGAGAGCCAAATGCCAATTGGAAGCAAGTGTCATCTGTTGGACATACGTATGCAATGGATGGTTTCGGTTATTCAGATTTTTTACCTACTCGAGGTATTTACAGCGCCTTCAAGGAAGAAAAAACTGTTGATGGGCAATTAGATCCAAGACTCTTATCTACGATCGCATCCTTCGAACCGGGCGTATCCGAGCTTGCCTATGGAGCCGCTTGGAAGAATCCAAAAACCAACATATATCCGCGAAAGTATACACATGATGGAATCCCCGGGTATACAAATGAAAACAACGGCGTTGAAAATTCTGGTATTAATTATCGGGTATTGAGGTATGCAGATGTATTACTTATGTATGCAGAAGCGCTGAATGAACTTGGACAAACAACGCAGGCCTATAGCTATATACAGCAAGTGAGAGATCGTGCTAAATTACCTAATCTTGCAACTGTCAAACCTAATATGAGTCAAGAGCAAATGCGTGATCAAATAGCTCACGAAAGATATTTGGAGTTAGCTATTGAAGGTATTCGAATCAATGACATTATTCGATGGGGATGGTTATATAATCCAGAGAAATTAGAAATCCTAAAAGATCATGATAGCGATTTTAATACTTGGCGTCCTGGAAAAGAGTATCTGCCAATTCCACAAAGAGAGTTAGACCTCAATAAAAATTTATTGACAAATCCTGCTAATTAGC
>DATMSZ010000004.1:0-5346 GCA_035565175.1 Pseudosphingobacterium sp. | reverse complement strand
AGAGCGAGTTTTTTCTACGGTTTTTAAAGCAACACCTGTAATCACCTCATGGCGTTTGCCTGAAAGCATCTTCAGCATATTAAATGCTTCCTCATAATCTTTAGGCTTGCCTAAAATCTTATCATCAATACTCACAATAGTATCAGCAGTGATTACTATCATATTGTCCGATTTAATTTCAAAAGCTTCCGCTTTTTTTGTTGCAATATATAAAGCGACTGCTGCTCCCCTCATTGCTTCAGGGTAAGATTCTTCGACTTCCTTTATTTCAGTTGAAAATTGTATACCTAGAGAAGATAACAGCTCTTTCCTCCTAGGAGATTTAGAAGCTAAAATAATATTTTTTAGATTTAAATTTTCCATAATACGTTACTCCATCCGTTTCAGTTCCATATTTATATGCTTTTTACAGTTTCATCATCATCCCATTTGTTTTGTAGCTTTAGCACCTTTTCAATTACATCTCTCACTGCTCCTTTCCCCCCCTCTTTTGGACTGATGTAATGTGATACCGCTTTAATTTCTTCCGCAGCATCATTAGGGCACGCCGCCATTCCTACCCGACTCATAATTGTTAGATCGGGGATGTCGTCTCCCATGTATAGAACATCGTCGACTTGAAATTGTTGCTCATTTAACCAATTATTGAAACACAACATCTTATTCTGAACCCCCATAAATACGTCAATTATACCTAAGCTTTTCAGACGTGAACGAACTCCTTCAGATTTGCCTCCTGTGATGACCGCTATCGGAAATCCTTTTCGAACAGCAAGTTGCAAAGCATAACCATCACGAATATTAAAGCTCCTCAACTGCTCACCCTGTTCTGTCACTAATACTTCCCCATTTGTTAATACCCCATCTACGTCAAGTATAAATGCCTTAACTCTTTTTAATTTATCGAATAACATATATGTATTTTCTTGGACGTTCTGTCGCTGTGTATAATCGCTTATTTTTACGCTATTTAAAATGATTTTTTAAAATACCTTCACTTAACAATCTGTATAGACTTTGCCAATCTGGGTGACCCTTTAATAAATCAGCATGCTTATCCATTATGATTTTATCATTTCTCACAGCCGGACCTGTTTGCACTGCATTAGGATCGTGCAATTGTATTTTGTTTGCTGTCTCACTAATTAACGGTTTTAGCAAATTGAAGTCAACATTCTTTTCTTTCAAAAAATTGTGGGCAACAGCATACAAATAATTACTAAAATTACAAGCGATAACGGCCCCCAAGTGCAAACATCTACGCTGTTCAGAGTTGTATTCATATATTAAAGGTGAAAGCTTAAATGCCAAATTCATGACTTCTGCCTTCGTTTGCTGATCTGAGAATTCAAGAATAAGTGGTACCTTACTAAAGTCTAACTCGACTTCCTTAGAGATCGTCTGCAAAGGATAAACCACTCCACAAGAAGAAGAGAAAGGTTTAAGCACCTCAATATCTGTACTGCCCGAAGTATGAAGTAGGATCTTATTTCTTAACCGGAGCATAGAAGCTACTTCCTGAATTGCTTCGTCCTTTACCGCGATTATATAAACATCCGCTTCTGTGGTTACGTAAAAAAGATTATCAATAGGTTCAGCGCCAATCCCATCTGCCAGTTGTTTCGCGTGACCATAATTGCGACTATACACCTGCTTAATATGATACTCAGCCTTTTTTAGCGCATAAGCCAAATGTGTAGCAACATTTCCGCTTCCTAAAATTATTATATCCATACACTATAAAAAAACGGGGGTTATGGAGCTACCATAACCCCCGTTGGGTAAAATTAACAATAAAAGTGTATAAATGTTTATGCTATCTTTCCTTTGAGCTCCTTGTTTCTTCTGAAAATAGACAATAAGAATCCAATTGTCATAATAATTGTTCCGCACCAGAAAAAATTTATATATGGAAATTCAATTGCTTTCATTACTACCCATTTCTTTTCAGGCAAGGCTTTTTGATAAATCATCAATTCAACCCCTTTGTCAGGAACAATTTTAGTAAATCTCAAACGGAGTCCTTGTTCATTAATATCTTTTGCGAAATCAAAGCTGTTCCCATTTTTTATTAAATACTTCGGGTCAGCTTCAAAAACCTCTCCTGTAACAGCATGAACCTCTAATTGTAGCGCAAAAAGAAGGTCACCATTTGCTAGCGGCATATTCTGAAGAGTCGCGTTTCTATTAACACCTTTCACCAGAATATATCCATTTTTATATCTCAATGTATCCCCAATATTAACTATTTGTGTCGAAGGCTCTTCAAATCCTTCATTCGCATCATGCCCTTCATGTCCATGATCGTGTTCTGCAGGTTCATCTAATTTTGGCGCTGAAGTAACAATGGTATAGATGTCCTTAGTTAAATAGTGCCGTGTACTGGGCGTTCCTATCAGTCCCATTTTGGGATTTTGTTGCGCATTCGGTGTTAGCTGAAAACGTTCAATTATTTTACCTGTTTCTTTATCCTTTCTTTCGTAATTTATTTTATAATATACGTTCGGATTTGCCACACTATCACCTACATAGGTAATTGTATATCCATCCATTTCTATCGGCTCGTCAATATATAAAAATAAATTTTCACCGGGCTTTTCTGCCTCTTCAAATCCTGCTATAGGTATAGAACCGCTAGCGTTTAATGACACCACCTTATTGGTAGACGCAGCAACCAAAGCACCAATCAATAAAAGGGCGAATCCTATATGTGCAACGGACGAACCGGCTAATTTCCACTTTCCTTTGAAAGCATCCCCTAAAACTCTCGCATTCGCCACAAGAGAGAATACTGCGGCAAGAGACAGCAATATATATATAAAGTTAGTATAGACCTTCGTTACATATACCAAGATAGCAGTAAGCAATATAGAGACTAAAAAAGAAATTAACAAATTAGCGTAAAAGACCTTGGGCGTCGTTTTCTTATATTTTAAAAACTGGCCAATGGCCGATAAAGTAAGCACCAATACAGCAAACGCGGCCTGCCATTTATTATAATGGGCAATAGCATCAACGGGGGGAGCAACTTTAGTATTAAATATGGCATTGAATACAGGAATAGAGGTTGTCGCAATAATCTGCACACAAGCTATAACCAAAATAAGCGCCCCGATAAATAACCAAAATTCTCTTGAATAGGTATCCTCATCTTTCTTCGTAATAGGAAGTTCCTTCCACCTAGTTATCAAAAAGTAGATCATTAGTATTAAAAACACCATATTAAAAGCCACTAATTGCCAATACATCCCTAAATCAGTAAAGGAGTGTACCGAGGTTTCCCCAAGAACACCACTACGCGTTAAAAATGAAGCGTATATAACCAAGACAAAACTTATCAGTACAAGAAAAGTTGCCGTAAAATAAGAATGTCCCGAATTTTTAAATGCAATAATAACGTGCACCGCAGCAATCAACGTAAACCATGGAATGATAGAAGCATTTTCAACAGGGTCCCATGCCCAGAATCCACCAAAATTTAATGCCTCGTAAGCCCAAAAAGAACCCATTATAATGCCCGCCCCAAGCACCATCACTGCAAATAAAGACCATGGCAGAGCTGGCTTGAGCCATTCTTTATATTTTCGTTCCCATAAACCCGCTATTCCATAGGCAAAAGGAACAATCATAGAAGCAAAGCCCAAAAACAATGTCGGAGGATGTATCACCATCCAATAGTTCTGCAACAAAGGATTTAGACCATTTCCATCGGCTATCATACTGAGATAGTTGGGATTCGAAAAAATAGGTGCCTCTAAAGCCTGTCGCAACAATATAAACGGCGAGCTCCCAACTCGCTCTCCAAACACTTCTATACCTAATAACATAGACGCCAAGCAAGCCTGACAGAGCATAATAACGGTCATAACAGGATTTTCCCAGCTTTTGCTGCGCAAAAGCACAATCAATGCCAATATAGATTGCCAAAACATCCATAACCAAAAACTCCCCTCCTGTCCTTCCCAAAAACTAGATATGATATAATATACCGGCAGTGTGCGCGAAGAATGCGACCATGCGTAATGATATTCGAAAAGGTGACTGTAGATTATATAAAAAAGGCTAATTCCTATGCCGATTACAGCAGCTATATTTATAAAAAAGCTGGTCCTAGCTATTTTATGCCAAGACGTATCTTCTTTATGCCGTGTAGCAAAAAAATAACTTATACAGGATAACAGTGCTGTTCCAAAAGATAAAATGATAAGGAACTGACCTAATTGACCTGGAAAAAGGCTCTCGCCTTGAAATTTAATATCCATTTATGAAATAAGATTGGGCTAAATTTAAGGAATTCTTCTAAACGCTTGATGCTGCAGACTCCGTTACTTCTACTTGATCCTTATTGTATTTAGACGGACATTTCATGAGTATTTTAGAAGCATGAAATTCGTTGCCCACCATTTTTCCGGTAAGTACTATTTGTTCAGATCGTTCAAAATCTTGCGGTTTTGAACCATTAAAAACTACTTTACATTCTGTCCCGTCGTTATCAACCATATAAAAAGCAAAGTAATTGGCATTATCAGTTGGTTTATAATAAAGTTCTTTACCTTTATTCAATTCTCCAACCACATGAATCTCTTCCTCTGTTTTTTGTGCATCATTAAATGAAGCATATGTACTCGAATCTGTATAAATACTGATTATCATGGCAATGGCTACCGCTATAATCACAATACCCAAAATAGCACCTTTTTTCATTAGAATAAATAATTTTTAATAACAATGAACTTTCTAAACAGAATTTTCACTAATAATTTTTTTTTGCAAAAGTACAAAATACTAAATAGATAGCTTGTAATATTGCAAGCAACACTCACTATTAAGAAACATTCTAATTAATATTCATCCTGTTTCTTTCTGCTAATTTTCAGTAAAGATTTCTGCCTTTTATTATCGAGCCTTTTTTCTACTGACGCCTTACTTCGCTTACTTGCTTTACGTTGCTGAGGCAACTTCAATGCATGATTTATAAGGGCAATCAGTTTCTTTTTTGCTATCTCTTTGTTTTTTAACTGGGAGCGATCTTGCTGACAGATTACTTGTATTTTTCCTTCGCTTTGGAGACGTTGGTTCAGCTTTGTTTTTATGCGTTGTTTCGCCTCCTCTGTAAATAGATGACATGCGTTTAGATCAAACAAAAGTTCAACCTTTGAAGAGACTTTGTTTACATGTTGCCCCCCTTTACCACCACTTCTAGAGGTTTTATAAGAAATAAACGGCTCTAAGCTTTCTACATTAGATATCATACTTTCACATCTATACTCCATACAAACATAGTAAAGCCTGGTATAAGTCGGAATTAAATTTATTATAAGTTCGAAATAAAAATGGATTTCATAC
>DATMSZ010000003.1:0-15954 GCA_035565175.1 Pseudosphingobacterium sp. | reverse complement strand
GATCCATCTTTTTATATTTTTATCCTGAATTACCAGGTATTTATCTTCAAATAAGTCTATCAGGCTGTTTGTTAATCGGACCGTCTCTTTATTATTTTACCAAAGCAGCATTATCCCAAATTCAAAAAGTTCCAACAGTTTGGAAATGGACTTATGGACTTTGGATATTAGCAATTGCAGTCACTGGCCTTCTTCTTCCTTATCAAAGCCATCCTTATGCCTGGGACAATTATATTGAACCAATAATTAATAGGCAATTGACATTTCATATTATTTTATCAGGCTGGATGCTTAAAAGCGTGTTTGTTAAACTAGCTGCTTCCAACCAAAAACTATCGCTCACCGAAAAGTCTTTGTTGTCTGTCTTTATAGCTAACGTTATAATACCGCTAGCATCTCTAGGTGTGTTTACCGATATGTGTATTAGTGGGGCGCTATTCTTCTCTCTTATTTTATACTTGAATATCCCTTTATTCTTAAATAGAAAAAAAGTCAATGACATCTTTTTAGATGGACAAGAACAAAACCTAGAACGATATGCCAATAAAAAGATTGCAGATGAGCAGGCTATGGCCCTAACGGAGAGGCTTGAGGAAATTATTTTAGAGCAAGAACTTTATAAAGATCCAAACCTTAAATTAAACGACTTGGCAAAAAAAATCAATATTTCAGGTCATCAACTTTCACAGTTGCTCAATGATAATTTGGGTAAAAGTTTTTCAGCCTATATTAACGAATATCGCATAAACGAGGCGTGCAAACAAATTGTCAACGATAAGGGCATTAAACTAGAAGCTATTGGCTATGATGTTGGTTTCAATTCAAAATCTACTTTTTACGCAGCCTTTAAAAAACATAAGCATACCACTCCAACGCTTTATAAAGAGCAAGTATCAACTGTTTCGCCCATTTAGTTTATTCTAGTTTTATAATTTCGGACTCCTAAATCCGGAATTCGGTACTCTTTGGCCTTCCATCTTCTCTAATTTTAGGCCATTACAAAAATGCCTGAGCAAACAAAGATGAAACCGACATTATTATGCTGCCTTTGCTTATTTATAAGCGTATCGTTAAATGCACAAACCATTAGAGGAAAATTGGTTGATAGGAGAACTGGTCTAGGTATATACTTGGCCAATTTGACACTGGCTGACCAAGGCAAACCAAGACTTATTAGATATACCATAAGTGATACCGCAGGTTTATTTGAGTTTAAGGAACTATCTAATGGCAAATACATCTTATCGGCTACCTTAATGGGATATCAACGAATGCAGAAGGAGCTATCTGTCACTGAGAACGGCCCAAAGGTTTTAGAGATAGGGCATATCTTAATGGAGGCAGACCTTAACCTGCTCCAGGAAGTAACTATAACGGGAGGTCAGCCCAATTATATCACTCAAAACGGCCAAATGAAAATTGGTATTGCCACCAATACGTTTTTCAAGTCCGCTTCCAATATGTTGGATGTATTCAGAAGGCTTCCGGGGCTGCAGATTAACGCCGATGGAACGATGTTGATGGCCGGCAGGGTGACTCCCACACTATTTGTGGATGGGAAGCCCGTTAATATGAACAACGAAGAGATCCAAGCCTATTTAGGCAGCCTAGCGCCCGATATGGTGGAGTCCATTGAGCTGATCACCCAGCCATCATCGAAATATGACGGCGAATATCAGGGAATTATAGATGTAAAGCTGAAGAGAAACCAATCCCAAGGCTTAAGCGGATTATATAATGTGAGATTTCAACGGAATAACTACAGTTTGCTCGACAATAATTTGGCTTTAACACATAAAACAGATCAGTTTATTTACAGCCTAAACTTAGGGCATACTACCGGTAGCACCTATTATAAATATTACGCCCTACAGTACTTGGCCAATACGAACGCCATGACAACAGATACGCGAACCATCACCTCCAATCAGAATCTTAACGCACAGGTAAGAGTTGCCTACCAACCGCAAGAAGGGCAAAATCTGGAAGTCTTCGCGCGAACTTACCAAATGGATAGAAACGCCGTAACAGGTAATCAGTTACTCACCCAAACGGCCGATTTACAGAATATTATTTCGCTTGTTAAAAGCGATAACGACGCTCGGCCCAAGCAATATAATTATGCTGGCGGCTTGAGTTATGATGCTCAGTTTAAAAACAGGGAGCTCCATGTGATAACCTCTTTGGCACAGATTGACAACCGGCAAACCGAGGATATTCAAAATCGGGACGTGCTGGCCAATTACTTAGTAGATCATTGGAAAACGAATTCCCGGAACAACATTCTGATCCGAGCTGCACAAGTAGATTATTCACAAAATATAAATACCGCAAAGTTAGAGGCAGGCGGTAAATATGCGTATACTACGACAGAAAACAATCTGCGCTATGATACATTAGCTAACGACGTTTTTAGCCTAGACCCCAAGCGAAGCAATCAGTTCCGTTACAGCGAATATATAGCAGCCGGTTACCTATCTTATGGCGGACAAAAGCACAACTTCAATTTCCGTTTGAGCTTAAGAGCAGAACATACGCGTAGTATAGCCAATTCGATAACAGCAGGCACCTTTACTGAAAGAAAATATTTAAAGTGGTTGCCAAGCCTAAATGTTACCTATATGATCAACAACAGCGAGCAGCTTAGTTTTAGCTACAGTAGGCGATTAACAAGACCGACTTTTCAAGCATTAAATCCTTTTCGCTTTTACCTCAGTCCACGTAATTATTGGATTGGTAATCCATATCTACAACCCTCTACAACCAATCTTTTTACGCTGACCTATAGCAAGAAGGCCTTCAATGTTTCGTTAAATGCGGGGCGGGAATTAGATCCTATGGTACGCTACCCTGAATACGATCCGGTAACCGATGTGCTGGCTTATTTGGGAACAAACCTCCCTTATACGAATTTTGCGAATATTTTGGCAAACAGTCCGTTAACGTTGACCAGATGGTGGCGAATGAATAATAACGTTGGGTTTTATTATAATAAAGAGTTAAGACCCTATCTAGGTCAGACTTATAGCATAGCTGTAGTTAACTATACCATTAACGGCAGTCAGGTCTTCAGTTTAAAGGACTGGTTACTTGACGTAAGTTATAGTTATGAATCAAAAGGCGGCAATAGCCTTTATATTTTCAAACCTATTTATGGCATTGACTTCGGTATGCAAAAAGCCTGGCTAAAAAACAGGGTCAATACCAAGCTGACGCTTTATGACGCATTTGATAATATTAAAAGGAGGCTTGTTTTTAGAGAGAAAAATATTATCAACAACGATTTCTACCATTATTTTAGCTCGCAACGCCTAGTTTTTAGCTTAAGCTACAACTTTGGCCGCTCCACTTTTAAGGCAAAAGAAAGCAAAAAAAACGAAGAAGAAAGTAGGGCTAATTGATAGTAAATTAATACTAGGTATTGCAGTAGGCGCTTGGTAAGAGGCGGGCTCATTAATAACCTAATTAAGCTAAACGATCACGCGATCATTTTACACTAAATTGTGATAGTTTTGCTCTAGTGTAGAAACGCAAACGATGATAGAACATCTTATAACCCATATCAGAAAGTTCTGTTCCATAGAAGCAGAAAAATTAAGTTTACTAGCGTCTTTCTTTGAGCATCGGACGTATAAAAAAAAGGAGTTGTTATTAATGGAAGGGCACCGATGTTATGAAAAATTCTTTATTGCCAGAGGCTGCATACATATATATTATCTAAGGAAAAATGGGACAGAGCAGACAATAGATTTCGCCATAGAAAACTGGTGGACGTCAGATTTCATGGCTTTTCAGCACAGCTCAATGGCAGCGTTTTCCATTCGTGCTATAGAAACCACAGAAGTACTATGTATAACGGCCGACAATCAGCGCAAATTGCTAGCTGAAGTGCCGGAATTGAACGAGTATTTTCATTTTGTATTTCAGAAATCTTATGCTGCCTCTCAAATGAGATTCAAGTTTCTGTATGAGCTATCCAAAGAAGAATTATATCGTCATTTCGTTCAGCATTACCCTTCTTTTATACAGCGTGTTCCTCAATATCTATTGGCATCTTTCTTAGGTTTTACACCCGAATACTTAAGCGAAATCCGGAAAAAGTATCTTTCTTAAACCAGTTTAAGAAGATGAGCGTTTCTGTTGCGCAACTTTGTTGCTGAAAACAAAAATTATTAACTATGCTTAAGGTTATTAAACATCGCTTAGACGTTTGGAAAGAAGAACCATTATACTGGGATCATATTGCTGGAATAGACAAACGCTTGAATGCTTCTTCGGTACCTAGAAGTCTGATAGAAATTGTGAAAATCCGGGTTTCACAAATCAATAAATGTGTTTTTTGTATCGATTATCATACGCGGGACGCTTTACAACAAGGAGAATCGGCGCGTAGGATATTTGCCCTCTCTGCCTGGCAGGAAAGCCCCCTCTTTACCGATCGTGAAAAAAGCGCACTTCAAATGGCAGAAGAAATAACACATATCTCCGTTCATGGCGTTTCTGATGAAACATATGAACATATTAAAGCTAATTTTAATAGGCAAGAAATTACTGATATCATAATATGTATCTGTCACATAAATTTTCTGAACCGTGTAGGCATCTCCACAAAAACGGTGGCAACCTAATGAAGCAGTTATGGTGCCGTCTCTGGTACTAGTGTAATTTCCGTTGGTAAAGTGCGGGTGGGGTTCTAGTCTTGTTTTTGAATACTTTTGAAAAAGTAGACAATATACATTTACCACTTATTGGCGTTACCCGGTTGAATCAAGGCTTGTTTCGATTAGGACTAATAGGGCCTTGTAAAACCTTGGGAAATACAAGTAACTAATTAAAATTGCAACTATATTGCGTTTCTGTTAAAATGCACTTATCTTTGATCCGTGTTTGTTTCAAATATAATCATCAGAAGAACGATAGCATGTGTATTACTGGCACTTGTGTTGGTAATACATGTAGCAAAAGTACTTCATGAACATTCATGGCCTACCCTAACTGAGAACAAATACAGCAGTAAATCTCAAGTGCTTGTTCACACGCACAGCCATTGTAAGATCTGTGATTTTCAGCTAGTAGGAGATGCTGATGCGACGGCCCCCTCAGTCCCCATTCTTATACCTCAGGTTACGGGTGAGCTTTTTGCTCACTATATAGATTTTCTATATGCCAGGCATGCCGGCATCCTATGCCTTCGAGGTCCCCCTTCAAGTTGTTAATCTATTTCATCACCATAATGGCCTGGTGAGGTTGCCAGACGGCACAACCTTCAATAATTTTTTATTAATTCCAAAATCCTTTAGGCGTGAGCGTACTCAAAGCAGAGCAGCTTAGCAAAGAGTACAACGGTACCTTTGCTTTGCGCAATCTCAATCTATCAGTGGGAAAAGGAGAAATCTTTTGTTTACTAGGACAAAATGGTGCCGGTAAAACAACCACTATTAATTTATTCTTAGGTTTTACACATCCTACAAGTGGTAAAGCCATTATTAATGACATCGAAGTTAAATACAATGATGTCGAAACTAAAAAACATGTGGCCTATATCCCAGAGGTTGTGCAGTTGTACGGCAATCTGTCGGGGGTCGAAAACCTTGATTTTTTTAGCCGCATTGCTGGTTATCGATACCCTCAGGGTGCTCTTCAGGAGTTTTTGGGTAAAGCTGGTCTACAGCGGGAGGCAAGCAATAGGCGGCTATCTACCTAATCGAAAGGCATGCGCCAGAAAGTTGGTATTGCCATAGCCCTGGCCAAGAAAGCCGATATGATCCTAATGGACGAACCGACGTCCGGTCTCGACCCAAAAGCGACGGATGAATTCACCACCATTTGTAAGGATCTTATTGATGAAGGAAAAGCAATTTTCATGGCAACGCATGATATATTCAACGCCGTTAATGTAGCGACCCGTATCGGCATCATGAAGCAAGGAGAATTGGTGCACACCATTGTTAATAATGGGATAACGGCGAATGAACTGCAGAAATTGTACCTCGAGACTATTTAGAACGGCCGGATGAAATATATATTAATGATGGGGGCCCTGTTGTGGGCTTTCCAGAGTCTGGCGCAATCTAGCATCGAAGGTGTTGTCACGGATGAAGTGGGTGAGCCAATAGCGGGTGCATCTGTTGCATTGAAGGGGAAAAATATAGGTCGCCGAACAGCCCGTACCGACGAAAGCGGGACTTTTAATATAACAGGCTTACAAACGGGTACCTACGAAATTAACGCAAGCTATATTGGGTACGGAAGCTTTCATGCGTTTGTGGTATTGAAAAATAAGCCGGTCATACAGAAGATCGTACTCATATCCAAGTCCAGTGAATTGCAGTTGGTAGAGGTAAGTGGACAGGTGGCTAGAAAATATACCAGCGATTATTCGTTCAGTGCCACAAGAACTTCAGCACTAACGAGAGAAGTTCCGCAGTCCATATCGGCTATCACAAAAGAGCTCATTGCCGATCGGCAGGCATTTCAACTAGCGGATGCGGTTAAAATGGCTAGTGGTGTTAGCCCCTCCAGCTACTATAACCAATATTCAATCCGGGGGATCAGCCAGAACGAAGAGGGACAGATCATCAACGGGATGCGTACCCGGCAGTATTTTTTTCTGCAGCCCCTAACAACCAATATCGAACGAGTAGAGGTCATTAAAGGCCCCGCAAGTGCTACCTTTTCCAGTGTAGATCCGGGTGGGAGCATTAACTTGGTGACCAAAAAACCATTGCCTATCCAAAGAAGGGAGGTCAGCATTAGTGCCGGCAGTTTTAGCACAATAAGAGGAACCTTGGATTTTACCGGACCGTTAAACAGCGATAAAACATTGTTATATAGAATCAATGGGGCTTATCAAGAGGCGGGAAGCTTTCGAGATATGGTAGATAATAAATCTTTTCTGCTATCACCGTCGTTTTCTTATATACCAAATGATAAAACAGCTGTTAACGTAGAGGTTATCCTTAACGACATGAACGGAAACTTGGATAGGGGGCAACCAATCTTTGGTGCTGTTACAGGAGAGACGCGCTTGAATAGTACACCGATCAGTCTGAACCTAGGCGCACCCGACGACTTCCTGAAATCAAAAGAGCTCATCGTAATGGGCAGCTTATCTCATAAATTTACGGAAGCTATCAGTTTAAATACTTCCTATATGAAGCAGAACTGGCAAGAGGATCTGCAAGAGCATCGTACAACCAACGCATTTGCTCCTGATACGGTAGGCAACCCTGTCAACTCCTTGGCAATGATGCAATTTGTGCAACGAAAGCAGTCATGGAGCACAGATAACCTTCAAAGTTATTTCAATTTTGACTTGAAGACTGGAAAAGCACGACATAAATTATTGATAGGTTATGATCTGAGCCGTTGGCAAAAACTGAAAGGAGGCGGGCAGAGTGCTGCAAGAGGTTTTCGGTTAAACGATGGAAGTATGTCAAATACCTTTTCAAAAGCTAATGTTGCCGACTACCAGCTTATTACGATTGGTGGTGTGACGATGCCTCGACCGAATGTCGAGTTTTTTAACTTGAGTAACCCTTCGTATGCGCTTAGGAATCCGGCAGATTACGTCCTGAATGTAAGAACAGAGCTGCCAGCGGCCCTTACCACAACCCATGCCGTGTACATACAGGAACAACTGAGCTGGGATCGATTTATTCTTCTTTTAGGCCTTCGCCAGGAATGGTTTAGTGATATTACGAACTATAAATCCCAAAACGAATCATCCTTTACAAATAAGGCCCTGTTGCCGAGAGTTGGCATCACCTATATATTAAATAAACATGTAAATATCTATGGAACCTATCTGGAGGGTTTTCAACCGCAATCCAATACGGTAAGTTTAATGCCAAGCACAGCCATTTTTTTTGGTACTGCCAATTCAGCAGCTAGGTTTAAGCCGCTGGTCAGTAATTTAAAAGAATTGGGTGTCAAAACCACTTGGTGGCAAGATAGGTTGACTGTGAACGTAGCGATTTACGAGGTCAACCAGAAAAATATTTTAATGAATGCAGGGCTTTCGGCTTATCCCGATTCACTGGTAACGAGAGGAGCAGACAAGAGCAAGGGCTTTGAAATCGAGATTGCAGGGTTTATCCGGCCCAATTGGCAAGTAAATGCGTCTTACAGTTATATCGATGCGAAAATCATGGAGGATGCTAATGCAAGCATAATGGGCGGACGCAAAGAAAATACTCCCATTAACAGCGCTAATCTTTGGACACGTTATGATTTTCATCAAGAAGGTATCCTGAAGGATTTGGGTGTCGGTTTGGGTATGCAATATAGCGGTGATAAAATTCCCTGGTTTACCCGTGAGTTTAAGGTGCCGGCATATACCTTGCTCGATATGGCTGTGTACTACAAGCCCGGAAAAGGCAATATGCAGATTGCTCTCAATGTTAACAATGTTGCCAATAGAACGTATTGGATCGGCGCCCAGAATTATCTTCGCTTATTTCCGGGAGCGCCAAGAAACATGATGCTAACAACAAGTTATCAATTTTAAACAGAAAAAGTTATATGAGGATTGATGTATTAAAATTATTTGCCAGACAGGTCTATATAAACGCTTTTAAGAGTAAAGCGATCATGGCGCTACTGGGTATTATTGTTGTTTTACTTATTTATGCTGCAATCAGCGGAGCAGCCATTTATCAAAAGCAGACAGAAAGCAGGCTGCTGTACCAAAAACAGGTACGAGAGAATTGGGAAAAAATGCCCGACAAACATCCCCACCGCATGGCACATTATGGCTATTTAGTATTCCGAACCAAACATCTACTGAGCTTCTTCGATTTTGGTATGGAAAGCTACACCGGCAATGCCATTTTTTTAGAGGCACATCGGCAGAATACCGTTAACTTCTCGGAAGCAGGGTTTAGCACTGGTATGCTGCGATTTGGTGAGATCAGTATGTCGATGATTTTACAGGTACTATTGCCACTGGTTGTTTTTTTCGTGGGCTTTAATACCGTTGCTACTGACAGGGAAAATGGAACCTTAAAGATACTATTGAGCCAAGGTGTTTCATGGAAGGAGATCATTATAGGGAAAGCAGCAGGTTTACTGGTTCTCAGTCTTTCCATTTTGTTGCTGGCCGTGGGTATGCTTGTGGTCGGTTGTTTTACGATTTCACAGGAGGGCTTAAGAACCGATGCCTTATACCGGATATGCTGGCTTTCCTTTTTTTACTTGTTATATTTTGCCATTATCAGTATCATTCCAGTTCTTATCTCTGCAGTCAGCAAAACAGCTAAGCTTGCCTTGGTTTCTTTGATTGCAATTTGGCTTGTATGTGCGGTTATTTTTCCGCGGACAAGCCAAGCATTGGGAAATTTATTTTATCCATCGCCATCCATAACGGAGTTCCAGGCAGCCATCGAACAAGACCTGATAAAAAAGGGTGATAGCCACAATCCTGATGATCCTTATTATAAAACACTGAAAGATTCGATACTAAAAGTATACAAAGTCACCTCCATTGAGCAGCTTCCTTTTAACTATAGTGGCTTCCAGATGAAGGAAGGCGAACGCATCAGTGCAGCCCTGTACAATGAACATCTCAATCGCCTGTTGCAAATCTATCAACAGCAGAACACCCTCGCCAGGCGCTCAACCATTATTAATCCCTTTACAGCCATTCGTAATATTTCCATGGCGTTAAGTGGAACGGATTTCAATTCATATACCAGTTTCCAAGAGCAGGCCGAATCTTATCGCTATCAGTTGGCCCAGCAGATGAATGACTTGCAAATAAAGTTAATCAGCAATAAAAAATTGGGCGACCACGATAGACCCTATAGCATCAGTCGAAGCTACTGGAAGTCCTTTCCGGATTTCAAATACAAGGGCAGCAGCCTAAGAGAGGTAGTAAAGAGGGAGCTATTTTCGTTGGTAGCATTCTTTTGCTGGATCCTCGCGCTGGGCGTTATAATCAGTATTCTTTCACGAAGATTAAAAGCTATATAGTATGTTTCTGTTGATGTTAAAACGTTTCCTGCGATCAAGGATCGCCATAATTGGATTATCAGTGGTGTTTATTGCTGGTTTGCTCAGCATTTTCATTGGCAAACAACATGTTCTAAAACAACAGGACAGCCAGATTCGAACCGCAAAGTTCCAGCAAGAGCACATTAAGCGTAATGTTCAGTTCCACCAAGCAGAAATTGGTTTACTGCTATACTACGTTCAGTTTAGCTTGGTTAATCAAGCACACCCTTTGAATGGGCTCTCCATTGGGCAGAGAGATGTGAACAGTTCCATTCAACGACTGACAATCCGTAATCTGGAAGGCCAAAAATACGATACAGATCTGTACAACCCATCCAACCTGCTAGTCGGTAATCTAGACTTCAGCTTCGTGCTGATCTATCTGTTTCCACTACTCATCATCGGCTTCACATATAATCTGCTTTCGGACGAAAAGGAGGGCGGTACCTGGCGATTGCTATCATCCCAAAGTACAAATCCGATAAAAATACTGTTCTGGGGCCTTTTCATCCGTGCATTCATTGTTATCGTCACCTTCCTAGTCCTTTTACTGTTAGCAATCTTTATCTTGTCACTGCCTTTCGATACTTATCTATTGACAACCCTTGTCATCTCATGCCTTTACCTCTTTTTTTGGTTTGCTGTCAGCTTTTGGGTGGTATCTCTCCAGAAGACATCGAGTACAAATGCGGCAATCCTTATAAGCACTTGGATGCTATTGACCGTCATCCTTCCAGCGGCAATTAATAACTATATTACAAATACGTATCCTGTGCCTGAGGCATTGGCAACTGTTGTAAACCAACGAGAAGGTTATCACGAGAAGTGGGATATGGATAAAAAGGTGACCATGGATAAGTTTTATACCCATTATCCAGAATTTCGCAAGTACGGCCAGCCGGATAAACAGTCGAGCTGGCTGTGGTACTATGCCATGCAGCAATTGGGTGATGATGACGCCCAGGAACAGTCAAGGCAAATGCGTAATAAACTTTGGCAGCGCGAACGAGCAAGCGGAATGATTGCCTCCTTTCTTCCTACCTTAAATGTTCAGCATCAATTGAATACAATAGCCAGGGCAGGATTGAGCAATCATTTACAGTTTTTGGACAGTACAGCCAAATTCCACGAGAAAATGCGTCTGTATTTCTATCCAAGAATTTTTGAAGAGGCGGCCGTTAACGATCAGAATTGGGACAACTTTAAGGTGGAACACTACGAGGAGAAGGTTCAAATTGACTGGCTAGCCATTTTAGCTCCCTTGATTATCATAACCTCTGTGCTTATTATCTTGTCGGGAGTCAATTACCGAAGAAAACGGGTAATCTAGCATAATAACGTTCTTTAAGCACTTACACTGTGATCGTTTGAATTACTTAATTTAGTTATAAGCAGATTTGTGGCCTTAATCAATTCATCTTATTGAACTTCTCAATAAAATGAATGAAATGAACCGATCTTATTTAATTAACAGTGGTTTAATTTACCCATGGTGATACGCTATTAGCCAACTTTAAAATTTAATTAAGTTTTTGATACAAGTTAAGGCCCTTTCTCATGAGAAATAAAGAGAACCCGAAAAAAGTATTGGTAAATAACATTAAGCAGGTGCTGAATAAACTAGGCGACAGTGAGATGTCCGTTTCTGCCTACGATACTGCCTGGGTGGCCAAAATCCCAGATGCCAAAGACCCTTCCGTTCCTATGTTTCCCCAATGCCTGAAATGGTTACAGAATAATCAGAATAAGGATGGCAGTTGGGGCAATCGATTAAATCCGGAGTATTATTATGATAAGATAATATGCACGTTGGCCGTTGTCATCACATTGAAGATCTGGCAAAACAACGGAATGCCTTTAGAAAAGTATATTGCTAAAGGTGTCAGGTACCTGAATAAGTCAATGAGCTGTTTATATAAAAACAAATATCGAACAGTTGGTTTTGAAATACTATTCCCCAATCTTTTCCGGGAGGCGGTAGATCTAAAGCTAACACTGTCAGCAGATGATGTCATAGATCAGATACAAGCAATTGCAAAAAAGAAATTTGAAAGATTAAACTTTGATGTAATTTTTGAAAGACATACCGCTTTACTACACTCGCTTGAAGGAATCCCTATAGAGGTAATCGATTGGAACAAGGTGATTAAATTGCAGGACAGTAATGGCTCATTTCTCGTATCACCTTCTGCTACTGCCTTTGTGTTTTTGCATACGGGCAACAAGAAATGCCTGAAATATCTCCAATCAATCGCAGCAAATAAGTCTGGCATTCCAACGTCCTATCCGATAGATATTTTTGAAACAGCCTGGTGTTTGGAAATTATTGCAAAACTAAATCTAGAAGCTTATTTCGAGAAAGAGTATGGTAAGAATATAAATATATTAAGCAAGCATTGGTGTAATGAAAGAGGCATTTCATGGAGCAGATTTTTTGATTTGCCCGACTTAGATACCAGCTCGGTCGTGTATTACCTGTTAAAGAAAAGGAATTTACAAGTAGCGCCGGAAGCGCTGGAGCATTTTTATAAAGACAATCGTCTCTATTGTTTTCCTGGAGAGTTGGATAGTTCGCCCACTCAGTTGCTACATTTTTTACAGGCATATGACGGCAACAATGCCGATCTAATAGAAGCTGCCAAGCAACAGGTAATCCCACTATTGAATGACGAATGGACAGATAAATGGCATTTGTCTGCCTATTATTTAACCAGCGTTGCAATTGAGCCTTTGCGAGTTACCCGCTGTTTTGAATATACTGCAATAATAGATTTTATACTAAATAATCAGCATCCGGATGGTGGATGGGGTATACATCTGTCTAATCTGGAAGAAACTGGATGGGCGTGTATGACCTTATTCATCTATCTTTCTGGTGCTTCAGCAGGTCAGACGATTGCTGTTGAGCAGTGTTTACAAAAAGGGATCGCCTTCCTAATGAAGAGAAAAGCCACGGCGAATGAGCATGACTATATAGGTCTCTGGATTGATAAGGCCCTTTATTCGCCTTATAATATAATCAATACGCTAATTAATGCTGTTATTTTGAAGTATCATGTTGTAAAGTAAATAAAAGACGATGCATAATGCTAACAATAATGAGTTGCTGCACGAGTTAAACGCATGGGCCGAGCAACATATTTCGCTTGATGCGGTCAGGGTGCAGACATTGGGTCCCTTTGTTACAAGGGTTTTGAGTGAAGAGTCTAGGTTTATAAAAGAGACCTTTTTCAAAATAAGTCTATGGATTTTTGGGGTAGATGATGTGTATGATGCTACTACTTTTACTGTCAATGAGCTTCGGGCTATTGCCGCGCTACTGTCCCAACAAGAACCGCTGCCAGCCACCTGTCAGTTCGCTCCTGAAAAATTAGCTATTGTGAATGATCTCAACGATATACTAGGTGCACTACTTGCGGGCCCAGTGCTGAACTTGTCGGAAAATGAAAAGTTCTATACCTATTTTTATCAAATATTACGACTTACATTGGATGCAATGTTGGAGGAAGTAGAAAGAAAAACCAGCAATGCCACTGTAGATATAACTGCCTATCTCAAAACAGGTAAATACAGTGTGGGCTCTTCTTTGGCACAGGTTCTATTATTTTATCTTATCGATAAAGAATTTTTTAGGTCTGATAATTACCTGTTTGTGAATAAACTGCTTGAAATCTTAGGAGAAATAATAAGGTTACTGAATGATAAAAGATCTTATAAAAAAGAGTTAGCGGAAAATAAATTGAACAGTATAATGATTATTCAACAACAGTCACTACCTCTTGCTGATTTTGACGAAGCAGTACATCAAGTAAACGAAATGATTGACGAAAGAGTAACGCTATTAAGGCAATGGGTAAGTTCCTTTACCGACGAGACTTCTAAAAAGTTTGGTAGCTCTACCCTTGCAGTGGTAGAAGCGACAAAGCAATTTTATGCCATACGGGATTTTAAATAAACGCTTTTGCACGTTTCAACATGGTTAATTCATATTGAATACCCGATTGTTACATGATCTAACCAATTACTTGATGGAGGCAGTCTGATGAATAACGTCGTCTATTGCGTTGAGACCGCTCAGTATAGCTCGCGAGAAAACGTTATCGCAGTGTGTGCGCCAGTGACAGGCCCTGAAAAATTTAAGATGTTGAAGAAGGAATTAACTGAGAAATAGAATTTTCCAGTGGTCTAATAGCATGCTGTAAAAGCAGTTATAGGCGAAATGGGAATTTCTTGCAAGCAGAAGTCTAAAACGGCTGGCGATAAAATGGTATACAGCTTTTATAAAATTTAGTACACCCTTGCGTTATGCTACGTAATTTGATGCTCGGTTCCTCCCATGCAAAATGTAGCCGTCACCCTTTTGAAAAAACTATTTTATTCACCGTCCACCGCCAATTCTCTAAGATGCCTTTATTATCCAGTTTACACAGGTCACGGAGTATGGTCACTGATTCAATTCCGAAAACCATGCTGAGGGCATATACTATTTGATTAAACTCATGTTCAGGCAACGTTGTCTTTAAAGAGGAGAGTGCTTCTTCTATCAATGCAATGCGCCTACCGCCTCTGAGGTTATTGTGGTTGCCGCTAAGTGAATCGCTGATTACTGTACTCAGAAATAAACGAAACTCTTGTTCATTTTCAATAAATAACTGAAAGTGATAGTCAATCAGACGCTCCAGACGCCTATCAAGGCAGTGACAAGGCAGATCTTTGAAAAGATCTTGCGGTTGTTCTGCTTTCAGCTGAAGAGATGCTTCCCGTTTCAGCGCATCCAGTTTAGTGAAATATCGATAAGCAGTGGCTTTTGAAATACCAGCTTCCTTTGCAACCTGTTCTATACTTGTTAATTGGCCTTCTTTTAAAAGTTTATTTGCCTTGAAGATCAGTAGTTCACGGGTCTTTAGTTTTTGGACTATACGACCTCGATTTAATTCTAATTTTGACATTGTGAGACTTTTTTCTCATTTAATTTTTGAAATCAAAATAAAGGTAGTATTCTTGTGAGACAAAAGTATTACCAAATAAAAAAATAGCATTGATAACAATTAACATTCTTTGCGCAGGCAAACACCTTTTATTTAAATAGAAAGTAGGAAGTAGAATGAGGAAAGTAGCAAAAATACGTGGTATTAATATGGTTTACGATGATCTTGGATTGGGGGATGTCATTTTGTTGATCCACGGTCAACCTTTTAACCGTAGTATGTGGAATCCGCAAAAAGAAATGTTGAGCAAAAGATATAGATTAATAATTCCTGACCTGAGGGGGTATGGAGAGTCGGACATAACAGAAGGTATGGTTTTGCTGGACGAGCTTGCGCTCGATCTTATGCACTTATTAGAACAACTGCATATAGCAAAAGCTCACGTCGTTGGGTTATCTATGGGTGGACAGATAGCACTAGAAATGTATCGCTGGCAACCAACTTTATTCGCATCTATTGTTTTGGCAGATACTGACGCTAGAGCAGAAGACGAGCAAGGTTATCAAAATCGTTTACAGCTTTCCACTCGAATATTACAGGAAGGCTTGGATAGATTCACAGACGAAAGAATAAGGTCTTTTATGTGCACTGATACCTTTGAAAAGAAGCCAAATGTAGTCCACGTAGTAGAAACCATGATGAAAACCACTAACGCTAAAGGATCAGCAGCGGTTCAGCGGGGCCGAGCTGAAAGACTTGACTATTCGCCGCTTTTAGGAACTATAAATTTTCCTGCCTTGATTGTTGTTGGAGATCACGATGAATTCACACCTGTAGAGTCGGCGCGATATATGCATGAGAAAATTAAAAATTCAAGATTGGTGGTAATAGAAGCATCTGGGCATATCACTAATATGGAACAGCCGGAAGCTTTTAATATAGCACTGAAAGATTTTTACAGTAATATCCAGGCGCTTACACCGCGATAGTTTACACCAATCGAGCTCGCAATCCTAACTGGCGCTAAGCTTTT
>DATMSZ010000002.1:0-20389 GCA_035565175.1 Pseudosphingobacterium sp. | reverse complement strand
TTACTTCAGGCTGTAAAACCTATCTTCAAGCTTAACCAACCAATTTACCCTTTTTTCATGGCTTACTGACTTTACCATGTTATGGCTAATCCACGCTAGATTTTTGTATCCCATAGTTTTAAAGACACTCCTTAAAAGCGCTTTTCTGATTAAATTCCCAATTAACAAATAATACATGATCTTTGGTTTGTTCATGGTAGTGATAATTGTCACGCCTTTCAATTTTTTTAACAGCGGCACCAACCCGAAACCTCGTGGATGATGATCATAAATTACACCTGGACATAGAACTCTGTCAATAAAGCCTTTGGTCATTGCCGGCATTAAATCCCACCAAATGGGAAAAATAAAAATAAGATGATCCGCCTCCGTCAAACGTTTATTATAATCTACTACCTGTGGGTCAACAGGTTTATGCTCTACAAAAGCTTTTAAATCTGCCTTTGACATTGCCGGATTAAAACCGTCATTGTCGAGATGGATAAGATCAACTTCGTGCTGTCCTCTTTGAAGACCTTTTGTTACTGAATCCAAAATAGCACTGCAGTAACTTTTCTCATATGGGTGATTAAATACTATTACTACTTTCATTTTATCTTGTTTAATTTCACCCTACAAAAATGAGTTAGTAATAATATTAGTGCGATAACAATTGTAAAGAAATGAATCTCAACGCCGGTTTCGTATACGGCTTAACGATACCGAGGTTATTCCTAAATACGAAGCGATATAATGTTGAGGAACACGTAAAACGATTTCTGGATACTGCTTCACCAGTTCTTCGTAGCGTTGTTGAGGATTATTTTTAAGATAAGAAAAAAAAAGACGTTGGCTCTGCATCAGCCGTTTAAATAAATGTTCTTCCATTTCCGTCTTTAGATCAGGTGAATTATCCAGAATACTCTTAAAGTCTTTTTGGGAAATAGTTTGTAAAATACACGGCTCGATGCTTTCTATGCTATACAAACTTGGTTGGTTTGTCCGGAAACTTTCGATCGATGAAACCTTTTGTCCCTCGAAAAAAAACTGGGTGGTGATGTCTTTTCCATTATTGTTAACCCAAGTACGTAAACAACCTTTTTCAATAAAGAACATTGTTCTGGAGATTTTGCCTTCTTCCAACAATGTAGTTTTCGCAGGAATTTCCAAACGTTTAAAAAGGGGATAGAATCTACTCCATGTATCGTTTTTGGTTATCATTAGCGATGTTTTAATAGCAACTCAGGAAGCAAAGCTGTATGACAAAGTTATATAATTAGTCCATCAAATGCTAGGCAGTTAAATAACCGTTAATACCATCCTAAATATATGTGGGCCTTAGGCAGAAATTCCGGTATTGGTTATTTCTCCCTCCATCTTGAAGAGCTGCCCTGATTTTTCACGATATTGGATAGGTGAAACTCCTTCCCGGCTCTTAAAGAATCGACTGAATGTTTGGATGTCATCATATCCCAAATTATATGCGATCTCCTTGATTGATAAGTTTGAATAATTAATCTGTCGTCTAGCATGGATCATGATACGGTCGTGGATGATATTGAGCGGGCTGCGGTTTGATACTACAGAGAACAGATTGGAAAGCGTTTTTGGGGACTTGTTTAGCTTAGAGGCATAGAAGGCAACATCATGATGCTCGGCAAAATGCCTCTCCACCAAATAATTGAATTCTCTGACGATGTCTACCTGGCTTTTTTCGAGTTTGTGAAAATTAGTGGATTGTCTATAGATCCTGGCAGACAAAATAAGCATGCGCTTAAGCAAAGCCTGCAGCATATCTTGCTGAAGAATATCTTTCTTACCCATTTCTGAGTAGAAAATCTCCCAAGACAGTTCATAGTCTCTTACCATGCTCTCATCCACAGTGATTATAGGTAGCCCGGAAGCACCAAAGAAGAGAAACCCTTTGCTGCCTACCTCGTTATCATGATTAACGATGCAATAAAATGGCTGGTTGAACCTGACCATCCTTGCAGATTCCAGATCGATACGGTCAATCTTGTGAAATTCAGTAAGGAAAATAATCTGATGTTTTTTGAGCCGATATGGAATCCGATCAATTGTAATATTCATTGGCGCTCCCGTATTCCAAATAAAGGTCATATCGGTGTCTTTGACATCAAAAACCAAAGAGAGATTCTCTTTATTTAGCTCGTGTAAACCAATACATTCCTTCGAGTTATTTACAAAAACCATATTTTTTTTCTCAAAGATATCAGGGATAACCGGAAAACGCAAGATTTCTATATTCATTTTGACCTGTGCAAAAATTGAGAAATTGTGAATAGCAATGCCTCTACGATCGAACAGATGGCGAGGACACTGCTACAATTAAGCTTATTATTATGCTACTTTCCTCTTTAGGAAGTCGCTAGTGATCGTTGCAATTTCATCACCGTGGCTTTCCAACGCGAAGTGACCAGGGTCAAAAAGGTGAAATTCAAGATTTTTCAGATCCTTCTTGAAAGCTTCTGCCCCCGATCCCGAAAAAATGTAGTAGTTCTTCCCGTAAACCACAAGAGTTTGCGGTTGATGATCTCTGAAATACTGTTGCCACTGGGGGTGCAGGGTTACATTATGCTGGTAATCATAGAACAGGGCAAGCTGAATATCCCCATTTTCAGACCTTTCAAGGATACGCACATCCATTCTGGATGATTAGTGAATCCACTTTTTCGAGGTTTGCGCTGGCGATTCTAAAACCCACTGGAGCACCATAGTCCATCAGGTACAGACTATATTTTTCTATTCCGAGCTGCTTAAGCAAATTGCTAACGATTTTAGCGAAATTATCAAATGTGTATTCAAATTCGGCTATCGGGGGCTGTTCACTTCTCCCATAGCCAGGATAATCAGGAGCGATCAGATGGTATTTGTCAGAAAGATCCCTGATCAGATTCCGATACATGTGTGAAGATGTAGGATAACCGTGTAATAGTATCAATGTAGGTTTGCTTTTATCACCTGCTTCCCTGCGTTAATCTTTTTTGTACTTTTTGGTAATTCCCTTTCTTCTATGATAGAACCATCTGATACGCGAAGAGGTCTTACTATAACTAAAACTTACCTGTCTATCTTCTAATTAATAAAAAGAATAAACGCACCATGGTCTGGGTTTTAGATTACTATATATTACAGTGATATACGTCTTTAATAGGCTAATTTCTTAAATATCCGAACCCATTTTGGTGGTTGACTAATCCAGTTTTGCTAAAAAATATCAAAAACGACAAAAAATACTCTGTTTAAGGTAATATGTAAAATATACCATTAATCTATTTTTGAGTCTTTAAACAGTTAGCATTTCTGACAAGAACCTAATTTATTCTTTTAACTAAATTGACAAAAACAGGTTAGAGGATTTTTAGCCAATATGGTCTACTGAACCGTTCTAAGGAAGGCCAACAACAATATACTGAATAGCACCTAACCAAGCAATTATGAAAAAAATATCACTTACTAAAAAAATGGCCGGGAGAGTGAAAATCTTGGTCTTATCCTCTTGCAGTTTATTCCTGCTACTTACTCATGAATTGATGGCAAAAGAGTTACCGAAGGCATTGCCAGCAGACATCAAGTATTTAAAAGAATACATTGCGCCGATTCTAATTAAAGGAAAGGTAACTGATGAACGCGGTACTCCAATGCCTGGCGTTACCGTTAAACACAAAGAGACCGGAAAAACCATTTCTACAAATGAGGCGGGTGAATATTCCCTCACAATTCCTGAAAACTCCGGCACACTTCTCTTTTCCTTTATAGGATATCAAAGCAGGGAAGTTGCCATGGGCACAACTACCGTTGTCAACATTGCCTTGACAGCAATGCCAGGCAATCTGAATGAGGTGGTAGTTGTGGGTTATGGTACGCAAAAGAAGGCAACAGTCACAGGGGCAGTAGTAGCCGTAAAAGGGGACGAGATAGTTAAAAGCCCTAATATAAACGTAGCTAACTCACTGCAGGGGCGCTTACCTGGAGTGATTATTAACAATCGTTCTGGAGAACCTGGCAGGGACGACCCCTCAATTAGTATAAGAGGAAGAAGTACAACAGGCAACTCTTCTGCTCTCGTTATTATTGACGGTGTTGAACGGGGTGGGCTTGGTCAGCTCAACCCCAACGATATCGAGAGTATCTCTGTGCTGAAAGATGCTTCTGCAGCTATTTATGGCGCTCGTGCAGCAAATGGCGTTATCCTCGTTACTACTAAAAGAGGAAGTGCAAATGCCGCTCCGTCGGTAAGTCTTTCTTTTAACCAAGGCTTTACCGGATCTACCCGAAATCCAATCATGGCGGACTCCTATACGTTCTTTAATGTCTATAATGAAATTGAAGCTGGCGAAGGCCGCCCAGCACGTTATAGCAATGATGAACTTGAAAAATTCAAAGCCGGTACCGACCCTGCTTACGCAAACTTCGACTGGTATGACTTTATTGTAAAAAAATGGACACCGCAACATCGAACCAATCTTTCGGTTTCCGGAGGAAGTAATGGAACCCAATATTATTTTTCTTTAGGTGAAGTGATGCAGGACGGCCAGTATAACCATGGGACTACCAAAGCAAAGCAATACAACATTAGGTCAAATATAGACGTTAAGGTATCCGAGAACCTGAAAGTAGGGATGAATCTTGCGGCAAGGTTCGATCGAGACCATTATCCATGGCGAAGTGTTAACGAGTTAAATAGTCACATTTTTCTTTATCAGCCTAATTGGGTTCCATATTGGCCAGGCACCGATTTAATTACGCCAAACCGAGCAAATGATAATATCATTAATTTCGTAGGTGATGGTAATGGCTACCAAGAAGTTAGCACTAATACTTTTCAGACAACCTTATTTGCTACATGGAATTTGCCTTGGGTGAAAGGCCTTTCCATTAACGGAACCGGAAGCTTTGATCCGAATACAGTTTTTACAAAAACATGGCAGTTACCCACTTATGTATATTACAAAAATGAGAACGACGGCTATACCCGTGCTCGCTCTGGCTTCGGCGTAAATAAAGCTGATCTACGTGACCGGACGGATATCGGATCACTTTTTTATCTCACCGGACGCATTAATTACGAGCGGGAATTTGGCAAGCACCATATCGTCGGTTTGCTAGCATACGAACAGCAAACAGTTCGTAGTAATTTCGTTTCGGCCTATAGAAGCGATTTTGTTTCCACCGCCCTTCCTGAAATTTTTGCGGGAAGCAACGACAAGAGCAAGCAAGCGAATGACGGTTCAGCTTCCCAAGGTGCTAGAAAAAACTATTTTGGAAGAATTACCTATGACTATGCGGGTAAATACCTCGCAGAATTCACCATGAGGCGCGACGGCTCACCTAATTTTCCAGCCAGCAAAAGATGGGGAAATTTTCCAAGTGCATCGTTAGGTTATCGAATATCTGAAGAACAGTTCTTCGACAAATTTACTTTTGTCACAGATTTAAAAATTCGCGCCTCATACGGAGTGATGGGTAATGACTTGGTAAATTCTTTTCAATACCTACAGACCTACGGTTATGGAAGTAATTATGTGATAGGAAACAATGATGTTACCGGATTAGTGCAAACAGGGGTACCGAATCCGGATATTACTTGGGAAACGGCTAAGACGGGTAACTTCGGATTGGATGCAGATCTTTGGAATGGGAAACTCGGTATTACGTTTGACTACTTCAAGACTCGCCGCGCTGACATTTTAACCAAGCGTTCGGCTGTCATCCCCGGATATACCGGCCTCATCTTACCGGATGAAAACATTGGCATTGTAGATAACAAAGGCTTTGAACTTGTGCTCTCGCACGCGAACAATAAACATGAATTTAAGTATAACTTTTCGGGTAATGTAGCATTTGCGCGCAATAAAGTTGTGTTCAGTGACGAGCAACCGGCTGCAGAACCATACCAATTGGCAACTGGCCGGCCGATTGGTGCAGGCCTATATTATAATGCCTTAGGTGTATTTAAAAACATGGAGGAGGTAAATAATTACCCGCATTTTATTAATGCACAGCCAGGCGATCTAAAATATGAAGATGTCAATCAGGACGGTGTGCTTGATTCAAGGGATCAGACCCGTATTAATCAGACAGCAACTCCTGAAATCACATTTGGCTTTAACGCTAACTTCCGTTATAAATCTTTTGATCTTGCCGTGCTTCTTCAAGGGCAAGAGAATGCCAAATCATACTTCGGAGGTTATTTTCCGGTAATGAGTTATTCGTTGGGTAACTTTTTAGATTGGCGGGCACAAGATCGCTGGACACCGGAAAATACCGATGCTAGCATGCCCAGGGCATCTTACGAGTTATTCAACAACAACACTACTAATTCAACTCAGTGGCTGCTCAATGCCGGCTTCCTTAAATTGAGAAACGTAGAGCTAGGTTACACCCTGCCACAGCGTATCTCCGAAAAAATAAAAGTAAAAAGCGCAAGGGTTTCTGTAAGTGGCAGCAATCTGTTGATTATTTATGATCACATGAAAGACCTGGGCTTCGACCCAGAAACCACCGACTATTGGTATTACCCACCACAGCGCGTCTTGAATTTTGGCATCAGTGTAACCTTTTAAACGAACAAATATGAAAAAGCTCTTTTATATCCTGTTATTTATTTCCACAATATCATCCTGTAACAATCTCGAGTTAACCCCTTTAGACAAGCTATCAGAAGTAGATACGTGGAATGACCAATCGCTTATACAGTTGTATGTAAACGCTACGTATAACACCTTACTTCATGGCTTTCAGCAGGATCTGTTGTCTGCAGCCTCTGATGAAGCGTACAACATTCATAATTGGACGAATCTTCAAGTTGTGCAACGGGGAGAACTCACTCCCGATAATGTTGGAAATATAGGTTCAAAAGTCAATTATTTCAACTTCGCCTACAATAATATTCGAAATATCAATATCTTCTTTTCTAAAATTGAAGGTGCTCCTGTTGATATAACCTTTAAAAACAGTAGCATAGGCGAAATGAAATTTTTAAGGGCCAATTTGTATGCCAACCTTATTTGGCGCTACGGTGGCGTACCTATTATTACTAAAGTTTTCGAATTAAATGATGATTTTACCGTCAGCAGGGCAAGTTACGAGGAGTGTGTTAATTACATTGTGAAAGAACTGGATGACGCAGCTGCGCTGTTGCCTCCTAACCAACCTGATAGCGAGTTGGGCCGTGCTTCCGCAAATGCGTGTAAAGCTTTAAAGGCACGGGTCTTTCTCTATGCAGCAAGTAGCCAGAACAATCCTACACATGATCAGTCCAAATGGGAGGCTGCTGCGCGAGCCTCCGAAGCTCTACTAAATGCGGGTTATGAGCTCACCCCAGACTATCAGTCTGTTTTTTTAACGTATAACAAGGAAATTATCTTTGCGAGGCATTTCACCCAAGCCAACAATACTAACTTTAATCTTGAGCAAGGTAGAAATGGCTCTGACGGATATGGCGGCCATAACCCTACACAAAATTTAATCAACGCTTATGAAATGGCCGCCACCGGAGAACTGCCTTACATTGAACAGGATAACGGATCTTTAGTTGTTAATCCGCTTTCGGGCTACGATCCGAATCAGCCATATATAGGTAGAGATCCAAGATTCGAAGCCTCCATTCTTCATGATGGCTCCATTTGGGCAGGTAGAGAAACAGAATCATATCATGGTGGTAAAGATTCACCGGAAAGTAACTCTGGCTTTAATGCTTCATTGACATCCTATTTCTTAAAGAAATTTATTATCGAGAGTATACCTCCCGTAGGTTCCACGCTAAAACCCACCAATCCATGGATATTTTTTAGATATGCCGAGGTATTGCTTAACTTCGCTGAAGCCAAGTTTGAATTGGGCGACGAAGCCACCGCCAGACAATACATCAATATGGTACGTGCACGTCAGAGTGTCCATATGCCAGCAATTACCGACACCGGAGAAGATTTAAGAAAGAGAATACAAAATGAGCGCAGGGTTGAGTTGGCTTTTGAGGAACACCGTTTTTTTGATGTTCGTCGATGGAATATCGCCGAGGTTACAGAGGGCAAACCTTTATTAGGCATGAATATCCAAATGAAGGGGAATACCAAAACTTACTCTATATCTAACGTCTTTAACAGATCATTTCAAGTCGCAAATTACTTGGTTCCGATTCCGCGAGCCGAAATCGATAAAAGCCAGGGCGCACTTGTTCAAAATCCAGGTTATTAGGGGTCAGCAATCATCAGAAACAGCAAAAATATTAATATAAAATTGTCATTATTTTTAGTCATAAAAACATAAAAGCCCATGCTAAAATTTCCAAAGTCCGTCATCGCTTGTACTCTTATCCTACTTGGGTGTTGTTTTGGCTGTCTAAACAATTACGCCCAGGAAATGCCCCATGGGAGTATTAACCGTAAAGCAGTCATTCAGCGGCATAATCTAAAATTAACAAACCTCGAAGAATTAGGTCCTACGCAAGTGGGAAACGGAGAATTTGCCTATGGCTTTGATTTAACAGGGATGCAAACTTTTAATGATCAATTTACAACCATGTCAAATTGGGGCTGGCATAGCACTAAACCACCTACTAACCCTAAATCGTTTGAACGGCCGGAAAAGAACACCCATGGCCGTAGCGTCACTTATGATCTTCCAAATGAAAATCAACCTGAACTATCAACCTGGTTAGCCAAAAATCCGCATAAATTTAACCTCGCCCGTATAGGCTTATGGCTCAAAGAGAAAGGAACGGCTAATATCACAAAAGAGGACATTGGTAATGCCATGCAGCATTTCGATTTCTGGACCGGAGTAGCAGAAAGCAATTTCACATTGGCCGGCTTCCCCGTAAAAGTAATCACTGTAGGTGATCCTTCAAAAGACATAGTTGGCTTTAAAATCGAATCGCCACTGATTGCGCAGGGTAAGCTAGGTGTTTCTATAACCTTTCCGTACGCCAGTTTAGCATACTTCAGTTCGGGGTCAGATTATGATAAGCCAGATCTACATGAAACAAGATACACAAAAAGCAGAAACAATGCGGTTACATTTGAAAGGGAGCTGGACACAACGTTATATTATGTATCTTGTACATGGTCGGGAGAAGGCGCTGTAACTAAACAGGATAAACATAGATATGTGCTCAATGCGGCAAACAAGGATAATACAGTCGAATATGTATTTTCGTTTTCTCCAGTAAAAAGCAGCGTACCAATACCCTCCTTTACAAAGGTAAAAGCAAATAGTCTAACATACTGGCCATCTTTCTGGCAAAGCGGAGGCGCAATTGACCTGTCGAAAAGTACAGATAAGCGTTGGTCTGAACTTGAGCGCCGCATTGTGCTATCACAATACATCATGAAAATAAACGCTGCTGGTCATTATCCACCGCAAGAAACCGGATTGGTAAATAACAGTTGGTACGGCCGGTTTCATTATGAAATGATATGGTGGCACGAAGCCCATTTCGCCTTATGGGATAGGTGGCCGCTGTTAAATAATAGTTTGCATGTCTACCAGGACAACTTAACTTCATCCATCGAACGAGCTAAGCGCCAGGGTTATGCAGGAGCAAGATTCCCGAAATGTACTGGACCGGACGGTAAAGAATGGCCGGATCGTACGCATGCCTTTTTGGTATGGCAACAACCGCACCCCATTTTTTTTGCCGAATTGGACTATCGGGCACATCCAACAAAGAGCACCTTACTGAAATGGAAAGATGTCGTAGAAAATAGTGCTGATTTTTTGGCCTCTTATGCCTATTTTGACTCGACCCGCAGCCAATATATTCTAGGACCACCCATCGCTTCTGTTCCTGAAAATAATGATAGTTACAAAGATCAAAATCCTACCTTCGAGCTCGCTTATTGGCGATACGGTCTGAAAACAGCTCAAAAGTTAAGAACAGCGTTGGGGCTGGCTGAAAAACCAACATGGAATGCTGTTTTTACCCAGCTTGCACCACTACCTATTAAAGATGGATTGTACGAGCAGTGGGAGAATGTGGACAGTATGTGGACTAAGTTTAATTTTGAACATCCTGCTTTATTAGGTATTTTCGGCATGCTCCCCGGCTACGGTGTAGATACGGCAGTGATGGAAAAGACTTACCAAAAGGTGCAGTCTGTTTGGCGCTATGATACAGGATGGGGATGGGATTTCCCTATGGTTGCCATGACAGCCGCCAGACTGGGTCATCGCGCCGACGCCATAAATATGTTGCTGCATTCTTCTCCAAAAAATGGATTTGATGCACATGGTTTTGTAGGAGGCGGAAATCCCTATCCTTACATTCCAACAAACGGGGCGTTACTTTATGCGGTTGCAATGATGTGTGCCGGTTGGGATGGTGCTCCAAGCGATGCCCAGCCTGGCTTTCCTAATGATAGCTCTTGGGTAGTGCAATGGGAAGGCCTTAAAAAAGCACCTTAGTTGTTGTAATTGTAAATAGATAAAAATGCTTCCTATCAATAGCTTAAATTTAGCGACATTGCTATAACATTAATATCTATATTGGCGACTTCAACATTCCCTTGTAAATATCAAGGGATTTTGGTTCTCGTTATTTAAAGGGTCTCCAACTTTAAGCTCACTAAGGTACGCTTCCGCTAGAATGTTCGGAATTCCATTGTAAACATTTCCGTCTGGCATATATGCACAGGTCATTGCTCGGCGTATACCTGATGTCATATTTGCATGTGCTCCATGGATGGTTAAGCCATTGTGAAAGGAGCAACTGCCCGCTTTCATGGGTGCAGCCACTGACTTTGCACCGTTAAAGCCAGGATAAAATGAAAATATAGAATCCATATTTTTTCCAATTCCGGGATTTTCGAATCCGGTTTCTTTATGTGAACCCGGAATAAAAAAAAGACAGCCGTTTTCTAAGGTTGCATCGTCCAATGCCACCCAGATGGAAAGTGCTCTTCGATCTGAGAAAGACCAAAACGGGGTATCTAAATGCCAGGAAGTAGGATTAGCCCATGGCTTTTTTATCAAAACCTGATCATGCCATATACGAATGGCATCTACACCTGCTAATTGTGCGGCCATCTCACCGATTTTCGGATCGCACATCAACTCCTTCATTTGCTTATTGGTTTGCCAAAGGTTGATCATCTGGTCAAATACTTTACCAAAGTACTCCGCATCTTTATTAATGCCATCCTCTTCGCCAATTCGCCCTTCTTTTCCCGGTATTTTCTGACCTTTACGCTCCTTCAATGCTTCGGTTATCCCGCCTCTCCATTTCTCAAGCTCATTATTATTGAGAAAATCTTCTATTATAAGATAGCCATTTTCCTGATAGAACTCAACCTGTGTTGAGGTGATTGTTGTATTCATTTAATCATTGATTTAATAGTAGATAATTGATAACGCTTAAACAAAACTAAACAAAGGTTTCTGCTTTTTATCTTACCAAAAAATACTTTTATTTATACTTTTTGATATATTTAAGAAGTAGAAATTCATAAAGAAATAGTTCAAAAATTGATTAGTTCATTCATCGAAACAAGCTATTATCTTTCCACACCTTAGCCCCATAGCCATCAATAAAACACATGCCTGTGCATTATAAAACTTATTCAACAAATAATTACCGAGGTCGCGCATCGAAACTCCTTTATGTTTCACAGCCAGTGGTATTTAGGTCTCTATATAATTTGTACTTTTTGAAATAATCGTCTATTTTTATACTTGGAGAGAAACTGAATGGAAAATTACTGCAAATATCTTAATGTTAGTACTTTCGAGGAAAATTGGGGGTTTCATATAAACACGGTTGGCTCAGCTAAGGTTGGACGTAATAATAATTACCCCAATAATCGCGCGCACCCCATTGATCATTCGTTCACATGGGATAAAGGGAGAATTCTTGATGGGTACTACATCGTGTTTATCACAAAAGGAGAAGGCGTATTGGAATCCGCTCGAACAAAAGCTTCAAAAATTAAAGCAGGAACCTGTTTTTTTCTCTTCCCGGGTGTTTGGCATCGGTACAAACCCCACCCATCATCCGGTTGGGAAGAATATTGGGTTGGTTTCAAGGGAGACTATCCAAATCAACTAATGAAAAAAGGAATATTCACACCTGAGAATCCTTTTATAGAGGCAGGTATGAATGAAGAACTTTTACAGTTGTTTCGTGATCTGATCAGAAGGGTGATTGCAGCCGAAGTAGGTTATCGACAAATCATTACAGGTATTACACTACAGATATTGGGTTTATTGAATGCCATATCAAAATATCGAATGCAAGACACTGATCATCAATCAAAATTGATATCCAAAGCAAAGTTTCTTTTACAAGAATCTATTGAAAATCCTATAAATCTAGAAGAAATGGTGAGGGAATTACCCATGGGTTATTCTAAGTTCAGGAAAAGTTTCAAGGAAATGACGGGGATTTCACCCAATCAATACCACCTTGACCTACGTTTAGATAAAGCGAAGGAGCTATTGGCATCTACCAATCTAACAATCAACGAAATAGCCTATAAAACGGGCTTCGGATCCATTTTCTATTTTTCGCGTTTATTTAAGAAAAAAAATGGAATATCTCCTAAATGGTTCCGGATCAACACTCATTAATTTTTCTATAACGATCGTGCAACAAGCATTTCATAAAACAATTAATCTCAAACTGGTCTGCCACTGGCTTGCCAGTGAGGGGAGTAATCGGCATGTAAGGTACAGGGCCAAACTCCGTGGTAAAAGTTAGTAATTTTGTTCCAATTTTAGCATTAACATCTACGATCCTATCCCACCAACACAAAAAGTGCCGCAGGGCATGCTGCCATTCGCAAGCTCTTGGATCAGGAACTTGAGGTCCTTGTTCATATCCAATACGAGCGTGCACATGTCTTGTCCGGAAAATTGCTTCTGCCATTATACTTTCGAAATGTTCAAGCATACTTTCTGTTACACATGTCCAATGCGAGAAATCGGCCGTTATTTTAACCTGTTCGCGCAGGTTAAAAATGGTACGCATCATCTGTGGTGAATAACCAGCCCGTCCTCTGTGCGTTTCATGAACGATGGTAATGCCTGTTTTAATTGAAATTTCCTCAGCAATATCAATGAGCGCGATATTTTGTTCCAATGAAAAGTAGTCTCGGCCTGTATGAGAGTTAATGAGCAAGGGTTGTGGCTCAGCACATGCTAGTAATTTCTGGACGTAAGACGCCTTAAATTTACTAAAAGTACTACCATTTGCCGCGTGCTGATGAGTTACCACGCTCATCTCATGTTTTTGAAGAAAATTAAACAGCAAGTGCTTTTCCGTTTTACTTTCCGGCATCCACAAATCATATCCGTCATAACCTGCATTTCTTATCTTCTCAAGAAATACTTTATATTCCAAATGCTCGTGCCCCCATAGCGGACTGAGTATCTTTATATCCATTATTCAAAATGTTAACCCATCATTCATTAATCATCTTCTTTAAAACAAAACATGTTCCTGATTTTGCAGACACCGTTCAGGGACAGTATACCTTCTACAATGTACGAGGCATATTATAAGTAACTACTAGCCCACAACGTATAATTTATCGATGCCAATAGGCCTCTTGAATGCACTTACATCGCTCTGATCTCACTGGCATTCACATAATGCAAGAAAAGAGAGAGAGAAAGGCATAAACAAGATTTTATCATCATTAAAGTCTTCGGGATTATTAAAGGATTTCCCAAAAATAAGGCATGTTTAAAACAAATAGTTTATCTTAAAAGCTATTTCCTTTTCACTTTTTGATATCTGATATATTCAGCGGGTATCTCTATGTAGTCCACCTATTTATACATACAGGCATTCCTCAATAAAGAAAAAGTGCACAATTAAATCAATTTATAGAATATTAAGGCATCACCAATAAGATATTTTAAGAGATTATTTCTATTTTGGGATCATCAAAGAAAATAATACAATGGTTACAAATTCTTTAAAAACGCTTTACACCAGAGACCTTGCCAAGTTAAAACAGGAGATAACGCTTTACAGCAGTGAAGAAAATATCTGGCGCATCGACCAAAACATTTTAAACTCCGCGGGAAACCTTTGCTTACACTTGGTTGGAAACCTAAACACTTATATAGGCGCAGAACTCGGGAATACCGGCTACATACGGAACAGACCGGAAGAGTTTTCCCTTAAAAATGTCCCGAGACAAGAATTGATTAATCAAATAGACCGAACGATAGAAATGCTGGAAATGGTAGTCGGTTCGTTAACAGAAGATCAATTGAAAAGTGAATTTCCACGGGCTGTTGCAGATGACAAGGTATCAACTGAATATTTTCTTATCCACCTTGCGATGCACTTGAGTTACCATTTAGGACAGGTAAATTACCATAGGCGACTGCTGGATTTTTGATATTATAGCCTAAAGGTTGCGCGTTCCTGTTTACACTTCATTTGCCACCCGTGCAAATTTATTTCTATACTCAATCGGAGTAAGTCCTGTAACCTTTTTAAATATACTTCTAAATGCTTTCGTATCCGTATATCCCACATCGAACATTGTTTCCGTTACATTCTTTCTTGATGCTTCGAAGAATTTCTTAGCGGCCTCTATTCTTACTCGTTGTATATACTCTATAGGTGTATTGTTGGTGGCTTCTTTAAATTTTCTTTCAAAAGTTCTACGGCCAGTATTAATCAAGGTTGCTAAAGTTTCTATTGATATTTTATTACAATAGTGTTTCTCAATATAATCTTGCACTTTTTGAATATCATCGTCACCATGATTTCTTTGACCTTTGAATATAGCGAATTGAGATTGGCTATCTCGCCCAATGTCTAATGCAAAATATTTTGAAATCATGATCGCCGTTTCCCTATCAGCAAATTTTTCAACCAGGTATAATATTAGATTCCACAAACTGCTTGCGCCACCACTACTGTAAATGTTATCGTGTTCTGTAATTATCGCTCCATCTTCTACTTCTACATTTGGGTATCGTTCTTTAAACTCATTGATATAAGCCCAATGTGTAGAGCATTTTTTACCGTTCAGTAAACCTGTTTCAGCCAAAAGAAAAGCCCCAAGACATAAACTGGCAACACTTGAACCTTTCTCGTATAGCTTTTTGAAATAAGGTAACGCTTCAGCATTGGCTTGAACCCCCTTGGCAGTATCACCATATACAGGTGGTATGATAAGTAAGTCTGTTTCAGACACATCTTTGAGCAACCTATCTGTTTTTATCGTGTATTCGCCATTGTTGGCAGGCACGTATTCCCTTAGGCCGACATACTCAACCTTAAAAATGGGCTTTTTACCAAAGGTCGTTAAAAACTCATTGGCGGTATGGAAGGTTCTGAATGGTGGTGTAACGGCTTCAATTACACCATACTCAGGAACAAAGACAGAGATATTCATATGAACTGTTAGTATTAAGTTGCAAGTTAAAAAATAGTTTTGTCATAATTCACCCCTAAAGTTGTCATTATCACAACAGACGCAATTTTGTACGCTGCCGTAACTTTGAATTGTAAAAATTAATAAACAAAAAATAAAAACAAAATGGCACAAGTAACAAGAGTTAAGGTAGAAGCAACAGTAAATGCTCCCGTAGAAAAAGTTTGGAAAACATGGAATACACCGAGCGACATTATGCAATGGAACACACCAGACCCAAGTTGGCATTGCCCTAGCAGTGAAAATGACCTGCGAGTAGGCGGTAAGTTCAAGAATAGAATGGAAGCTAAAGATGGCAGCTTCGGCTTTGATTTTGAAGGCGTTTATGATAAGGTAGCACTGCATAAAGAAATCACTTACACTATGGGTGATGGAAGAAAAGCCACCACATTATTCACAGCGCATAATGGTAAAACTACTATAGAAACCACGTTTGATGCTGAAACAGAAAATGACCCTGAATTTCAAAAACAAGGATGGCAAGCTATCTTGGATAACTTCATCAAACACACTGAATCAACTGATTTATAAACTATTAAGACCAATAAAGTGAAAAGGAATAAAATCATCTTTTGGGTGGCAACTACCATCATCATACTTTGGGAAGGGGTAATGCCGCTTAGCACCATATTATTTGCACCACAGTATGTGAATGCAGGAACAAAACCTTTGGGCTATCCTGATTACTTTGCTTATACACTCATCATATGTAAAGTACTCGGCGTACTAGCTATCTCCTATCCTAAAGCACCAGGCAGACTAAAGGAATGGGCTTATGCCGGGCTTACATTTAATCTAATATTTGCATTTATCAGTCATGCATGTGTAGATAAGAATATCGGGTTTATGCTGATGCCAATTGTTATACTGGGTATTCTTGCGGTTTCGTACATATATAATCATAGAATTCAGATGAGTAGCTAAGACAGATTATCAAACAATTCATCAGTATCACCTTGGCAGGAATTGTTGGAGAAATTGATATCGCTTGTGGAACCTGAAATTTCTGATTACCTAATTTAATCTACTATGATTGACCATACTAGTAGCAAATTAGTGAGTGCCACTTTGGTTACATTTTCTTGTAATTGCAGGAAGGCACTCACATTTTAAAAACTTCTTCTTTCCAATTTTCCACAAAATGATCTACCGCTGCCTGCTCAATTGCTAATCCTTCCGTGTAACGCTTCATAAACAAAGCGAAGCCGTTCACATCTACGCTATCAGGGTAAACATCTTGCCCTCCTGCTCCATTGAACACTTCAGTTGTTAGGTAATTGGCCAAATCCCCGTGCTCTTTCTTATTAATCATATACGACGCCAAAATAGCCATACCCCATGCGCCACCCTCAGCAGCCGTGGGCATGACAGAAACCGGTACATTAAGAGCTGCAGCGCACAATTTTTGACCAACTAGTGGCGTTTTAAATAACCCGCCATGGGCCAAAATGTGATCAATCGTTACATGTTCCTTCTGTGTCAAAATATCCATCCCGAGCCGGAGAGCAGCAAACGCGGTAAACAGGTGCATTCTCATAAAGTTAGCCAGATTGAAACGGCTTTCAGGAGAACGAACAAACAGTGGACGACCCTTTGCAAACCCAGTAATGTTTTCGCCTGAATAGTAACCATAGCTCAACAAACCGCCGCCATCAGCGTCTGCTTCCAATGCTTTGTTGAACAGTATACTGAATAACTGGTTCATATCAGCTTTTAGCCCCATCGCTTCATGAAATTCACGGAACAAGCCTAGCCATGCATTAATATCGCTGGAGCAGTTGTTAGCAAGAACCATTGCTACGGGGCTACCATCGGGCGTAGTCACGATGTCAATCTCAGGATATACTGAGGATAAATCTTTCTCGAGTACAATCATGGCGAAAATCGATGTACCTACAGAAATGTTGCCAGTACGCTTCCTGACACTATTTGTAGCCACCATGCCGGTTCCAGCATCGCCTTCTGGAGGGCATAGCGGAATACCTGCTTGCAGGCTGCCTGATGGATCTAGTAGCCGAGCACCAACTTCATGGAGATATCCAGCATGCTCACCTGCAGTATAAACGTTAGGTAAAATATCTTTAAGATTCCACTGGTAGTCTTTATCGGCAATTAAATTGGTAAACTGCATTACCATATCGTCATTGTATTGCGGTGCCTGTTCGTCGATGGGGAACATCCCGGAAGCATCTCCTATGCCAAGAGCTCTGCTGCCAGTCAGCCGCCAATGAATGTAACCCGACAAGGTCGTCACATAATCGATATTAGCGACATGCTCTTCATCATTTAAAATCGCTTGATACAAATGTGCGACGCTCCACCGTTGAGGAATTTTGAATTGGAATTTCTCGGTTAGCACCGATGCCGCGGTACCTGTTGTGGCATTGCGCCACGTACGAAACGGAACCAATAACTCGCCTGCTTGATTAAGTGCAATATAGCCTTGCATCATGCCAGAACATCCGATCGACCCAATTTTTTGAAGTGGCACACCATAAACATTCTCAACCTCTTGTTTTAGTTGGCGATAGCTTTCTTGCAATCCCTTAATCATTTCCTTGAGATCGTAGGTCCAATAACCACCGATCAATTGATTTTCCCATTCATAGCTGCTAGAGCCGATTGTCTCAAAATTGGAATCAATTAGCACAGCCTTGATTCGTGTGGATCCAAATTCGATGCCAAGTGACGTTTCCCCTCTGATTATGGCTTGTTGAATATATTGGTTCATAATAACGTAAATATGCAGTGTTTTCCAATCAAACACAACTCAAAGCCTACAATATTTTAGCTCCATGAGGGCATCTAAAAAGATCCGGCACCGTCATACGAGTGTAGTGTAACGGAATCGAGATATCTGTCAATGAATTGATTACAAATAAAAGATTTTTCCACTTCATTTCATTCCGGTAGAATGACGCCTTTTTAGACGCCCCCATTAAATTAATAGTTTCACAAAGAAGAGCTCCCTTTTTTGGGGCACATTAACACGATCTAACCATCATTTTATTTCGATAAATCCTTTAGCCGATCTTGAGAACATATGCCGCTTGCGTTTTATCGATATTGCTGGGTAAGGTCACTTCAAGACCAGTTATTGTTTGCTTGAATGTCGGTTTGTCATTTTTGCCGAGGAGTGTTATTTTTTTAATCAGGTGCTTGTCTCTCTTCAAACTTTTAATCAATACACTTCCCGTTTCAGGCCATCCCATTACAATAGCATATATTATTCCCGCCTTCGTTGTAAATCGTATATCTTCAGCCGTTAAAGGTTTATTCTTACCCTCATTGAAACCTGGACCAAACAATGGAGCAATACCGTCCATTGCGGGACCTTCCCCGAAAACCTCCCAAGGTCTCGTACCAATTATACTCTCGCTGTTTACTTCCATCCAAGAAGCGATCCCTTCCACCGTTTTCAGCGCCTCCGAATCAATGGATCCATCCCCACGGAGTGGCACGCTAAGCAAAAGGTTGCCATTTTTACTTACAACATCAGCTAACATATGGATCACCGTTTTGGCACTTTTGTAGCTTTTGTTCTCATAGATTCGTCGATCATAATGCCAAGCACCTATGCATGTACAGGTTTGCCAGGGCTCTTTTTCAATCTTGTCACTTTGCCCCCGTTCTATATCCCATACCATGCATTTCCGTTGCTGTTCATCCAAGATTTTACCATTAACAACGGCTTCCAACTTTCCTTTATTTTTTTGCTGACTAACATTGTAATAATGAGCTGCAATTCGCAGTCCGGCATCATCAATTGGCCAGAGCGGAAATACTGTGTCATCAAAGTAAACCAGATCCGGCTCATAATTATCTATCAGCTCAATCGTTCGATCGTGAAAATTTTCGCAATAAGCTTTGGATGGAACGTTCACGCCCGAATTCACATCCCAATTCCATTGACTATGGATTGCACCATCATCTTCACTGTTTTTACTTAGGGGGTGATTTTGCGCATATAGATCCTGTGGATCAAGGTCGTTCCACCACTTTCCGGTTCCATCTGCTTTTGTTACCTTTCCGTCATAGGGAACACCTTGGAGCGCTCCTTTTTTATCGGCTCGTTGGGCGGTTTCGTACCAGGTCCAAGCATGTGCGGCATGCACACTTACACCAAAACGTAGCCCACGTTTCTTGGCGGCTTTAGCCCAACCCGCAACCAGATCTTTTTTTGGTCCTATTTTAGTGGAATTCCAGGGCTGATGACTGCTATCATAAAGATCCATGTTATCATGGTGATTGGCCAACGCAACAAAATATTGGGCCCCAGCACGTTTATATAAGTCCAACAGCGCTTCGGGATCCCATTTATCTGCTTTCCATTCGTTGATTACATCTTTGAAACCGAATTTAGATGGGTGACCGTACTTCTCCACATGGTAATTATATTGATCACTTCCTTCCTGGTACATTCCTCTTGCGTACCAGTCGCCCCTTTCAGGTTGGCATTGAGGCCCCCAATGCGCCCAAATGCCAAATTTTGCGTCACGGAACCATTCCGGAACTCGGTACTGTTCCAACGATTTCCAATCCGGTTTAAAATCGACTTTCGCAATTGGTGCATTAGTATGTAGCGTGCGAAAGCTCGGGTTAGCAATTGATCTGCTTAACCAAAGAGAAGGGATGGCCATTCCAAGGGCTTTTATTACGGTTCTTCTTTCCATTAATTTCTATCCTTAAATGTTTTTATTGATATGAAGGTGAAAGTTAAAAAATTTGTTTTTGATGGTATTATAATATGGTGTTACAACACTTTTCAAAGCTATGGATATCTAACTTATCCATCTTGTCCATTATCGACAAATTATATCACTTTATCGATTTTTCTTATTCTATCTATAGTCGATCGTTTCATTTTACTTATCTTAGTTTTGTCTATTTTCTTAAGCTAAAACTTACTATATTATGCAAATTATTTTTAATCTTATTAATATGCCTATTATCTATCAAGCTCCTTAACGCTCAACGAAAGTGATCAAAAC
>DATMSZ010000001.1:0-8774 GCA_035565175.1 Pseudosphingobacterium sp. | reverse complement strand
GATTTGGACTAACTTTACGCATGGCTAGATGGCTAGCGTAGTCAAATTCTTGGATGGATATGATTTTATATGTTAAAAATATGGTATGTAACCGCTGTATCATGGTGGTTAAACAGATCTTAGATGAATTAAATATAAACTACACTTCGGTTGTTCTTGGAGAAATAAACATACGGGAAGAGGTTTCTGGAATTCTTCATGAGCAGTTAAAGGAAAAGCTAGGAGCTGTAGGATTTGAATTATTGGATGATCGAAGACACAAATTAGTAGAGAAAGTGAAAAATCTTTTAATAGAACGTCTTTATGGAGCAGAAGTAGTGTCAATGAAAGTGAATTTTTCTACATTCCTACAGCGTGAATTAAATATCGAATATAATTATTTAAGCAACCTGTTTTCGCAAACAGAAGGCATAACGATTGAACAATTTATTATTATGCAACGTATTGAGCGAGCGAAAGAATTGCTTGTATACGATGAGCTTACGTTAAGCGAAATTGCCTACAAATTAGATTATAGCAGCGTACAGCATTTATCCACGCAGTTCAAAAAAATAACAGGTCTAACGCCTTCGCACTTCAGATCGATCAAAGAAAAGAAGCGTAAACCAATTGATAATCTATAGCGATTTATAATATTATAATAAGTGATATAAATGAGTTGAGGTGTTGAACCAGCTGGTTACAATACCTCAACTCATCATTTAATTTACAATGCAGATGATAAATCTTCATCTGGTAATACAACGATGCCTTCAAGCGTCAATTCGTCTTCATGAAGCAATAGTTCGTCAATTACTAAAAAGTTATCTTCATGTAAAGGTGCATTTGGCCCTTTGCTCTGAAGCTCTTCAACCGGATAATTTGTAATAGCAAAAACAGGCGCATGATTGCGCTCGCTTTTTGGTATTAGGGCCGTGTATCCGTGCAATTTGAGCCTCCTAAGTAAGTCGATGCTAAGCAATTGTTCCATAACTTAGTTCTTTTATTATGTAACCAAAAAGTCACTAAAAAGTTTGTATTTTGTGTTGTTATTAAGCAGCGATAAAAGATCTATTAGACTGATATGGACGAATATGAAAATAAGGTGTTTAAGGAGATGGTTGAATGGAACCAAAAAATGCAACACCTACCTTCCAAGAGTAATCGTATAACGAAAGGCATTCAGGACGGTATTAATAACATAATACCTGAAAAAGCGCATCAGATAATAACCTTAACTATTGAAAAGATGGTGAAGGCTGTTTTGTTCAGTTCTAAATACATTACCACTCCCTTACGAAAAGAAGGTTCTTTACAAATCAGAGAGGCTTATGTCAAGCGCACGATAAGGCACTATAAGAATGCGGCTACAGTAGAAGGGGCTATTACAGGAGCCGGGGGGATATTAATGGGTTTTGCCGATTTTCCGGCATTTTTAGCCATAAAAATTAAAATGCTTTTTGAAATTGCCGCGATCTATGGCTTTAATGTTAAAGACTATAGAGAAAGGGTATTTATTCTTCATATTTTTCAGATCTCCTTTTGCAGCCAACAGAAGCGTAATAGATTAGTTGAAAGAATTGAAAATTGGGATACTTACAGCAACTCGCTTCCTAGTGATGTAGATGATTTTGATTGGCGAGGTTTTCAACAAGAATACCGAGATTTATAGATTTAGCAAAAATGGCTCAGTTAATACCTGTAATAGGAGCCTTCGTAGGAGCTATTGCAAATAATAAGTTAACCGAGCAGTTAGGGAAGACCGCTTTAAACTGCTACCGAAATCGTTATTTTGCTAAAAACAAGACCGATAACATTTAAGCGAGTAAGCAGTAGTCACTCATTTTTTATTACTCAATAGATAAGTAATCACGCCAATTGCTACTATTCCTATTGCTGATTCCGTAGAATGAAAAAACATCAGATAAAGAAGAAAAGATACTCCCAAAAGGAAACAAATAAATAGAACTCCTTTTTTTATACCCATTCCAAAGGCCACAATAAGTGCCATAATATAAATGGGAGCGGCCATTAGATAGACTGTCATATTACAATGATACACAGTTATTGTTAAATAAAAGTTAATTTTATATTAACAAATCTTTGATAAGACATTATTGTTCCCAACTGCATTGCTGTTTAACCGCTGTAAGCTTCCCTTCGTCTGTTAGATCTAAGCGGAGAGGGGTAACAGAAATATAGTCGTTCTCTACTGCCCAACGGTCGGTATCTTTTTCAGCGGGCTCTAAAGGAGTTACTGTAAACCAATAATGTTTTCTTCCCATTGGGTCGGTGCCTGGAATAATTTTCCCATCATACAATCGCACGGATTGCCTTGTCCATTTTATCCCTTGGGGCTGACTTGGAAAATTTACATTATATAAACCAAAATCTAATTTGACTAATTGATCTAGAACCTTTTGTACATAGGGTGCAAGTAAATCGAAATCAGGTTCTGTTTTACCTACTGGTGTACTAAGGGCTACACCTTTAATGCCAAATAGAACCGCCTGTTTGGCTGCAGCAAGCGTTCCTGAGTGCCACATGGAATTGCCTAGGTTTGGGCCCATATTGATACCAGACAATACAACGTCAATATGCTTATATAAATGTGTACCCAATGCAACGCAGTCGGCGGGAGTACCATTTACCCTATATGCATTAATCCCTGGAAATTCGATAGGCGATTTTTTATAGGCTAAGGGTCGTGAATGCGTAACTGCATGCCCCATGGATGATTGTTCAACGTCGGGTGCCACTACCGTGACTTCGCCTAATTGCGAGGCTATCTTTGCAAGTGCTGCAATACCTGGACTATATATTCCGTCATCGTTCGTTACCAAAATTCTCATATCAATTTGCTTTGTAAGTAAAACATCTTCATGTATTTTATGTTTTAGTTTTGCGTAATTGACTTGCTGAGTACCTTAGAATGGTAAAATAATAATTTGGTTAGCCTCTCAATATTAGCTGTTTGATAAATAGATTGCCGATGAAAACGATTTTAGTTTTGCACAATCCGAAAGCTGGTGACGAAGATCACCAAAAAAATGAGTTAATCGATGCTATTAAATTAAAAGGATATCAATGTCAATACGCATCGGTCCAAAAAGATTGGAAGAAAATAGACGATAGCATAGATATAATTTTAGTAGTAGGAGGAGATGGTACCGTAAGAAAAGTTGTTAAATTTTTGCTGCAGAGAACACTTTTGGATAAGAAAATACTATTAAGTCTGCTGCCAATGGGTACGGCTAATAATATAGCGTTTACATTAGGTGTGTCGTATAATTTAATGAAGCTGCTAAAAAGATGGGAGGATAATAAAATCAGGAATATGGATATAGGTGTGGTAAAGAGTTCCCTTTTTAAAAATTGTTTTCTCGAAGGTTTGGGATATGGAATTTTACCCAAGTTAATGAGAACAATGGAAGAAATTGAAACCAGTCACCTGACAAAAAGCGAAGATGAAATCACCTTTGCACTTCACACTTTACTAGGCCTATCTTCCACTTATAAGGCAAAACATGCCATTATAAAGGTGGACGGAAAACAATACGAAGGAGAATTTTTGCTGATAGAGGTTATGAACATTTGCTCGTTAGGGCCAAATTTAATGTTGGCACCCAATGCAGATATTGCTGATGGATTATTTGATATCGTTCTGCTTCGCGAAGAGCAGCGAGATGATTTTATAAATTATATCGGGAGTGTACTTACTAACAAATTAAAAGAAGCTCCCTGGCAGTCGATACAGGGAAAACGGATCGAAATTCAATGGGACGGGTTTTGGATGCATATAGATGACGAATTAGTTCGCTTGGACAAGAAAAACAACGTGCAAGTAGAAGTCCGTCCAAGCATTTTAGAGCTTTTGGTATAGGTATTAACAGCATCGTGGATGCTTTAATACCTATAACCATTAGTGGCTCTAACTTATCTGCCTTTCTTTAGATGAGCGTTTCGCAAACAAATCTTTTTATTTTAAATAACTTGATCACTTCACTGATGATATCCTTATCGTATTCTATCCGGAATACGCGATCTGAATCTTCCAGGTCAAAATTGAATTTTCCATCAGGGAACTGCCTTTTTAACGATTTAATAATAGAATCGGCGTCGCCCTTATTAGAGACATCTGTTTTAAATACAGAAATCATATAGTAAGGATTAGCAGACGATGGAAAATTAATGATCGGTTTGAATTTTTTAAAAGTAATTGCTTTCATTTGTACGCCAATTGTTTTAAATAAGTTTTTTGCTGATCTTACTCCCCATTATCTCCGTTTAAACCAACGTAGGTGCTTATGCTATTTTTAATTGTTCGAACACTTTTAAGGTTGGCTATACACTAGAGATTATAGGCCCAAAATTGAAGGAAGTAATTATAACTGACCCTTCCTAAATGGATTTTTATCCCGCCTTGACGGATTTTATTTGAAGAATTAAATCGCAAATTAATTTTAAATTTGATTGATTAAACGTTATTTTTATTCGAGATTTAGCACCTTCTGCTAGTATAAAAGAGCATAGCATGGAAGAGATAGAAACACAACAAATTTGTGTTGAAAAAAATATTGAATATACAGACATTGAAAATTTTGCTGCCAACATTCTTTACAATGCAGATGGTATAGAGATTTTTTCTGTCAAGGGACGACAAGAAAGCGACGTAATCGTTAGAGATTGCCAGTCAGACCCTTATCTTAATATGTACTTCTCTATTCAAGGTTTTTCTAGTGCAAAGCCTCTTTATAGTGGACAGGAATACATTATCGAGACAAATCAGCACATTGCCGGATATACTCCTTATTTTGAGGGTGACTATTCATTGAAGGGTAGAAAAATAGAGACCTTCGGGATATGTATGCAAGAAATCTATTTCAATCGTCTTGTCGCTACCGACTTGCCTTGCTTGCAACGCTTTTGGGAAAATGTCCATGCGGGTAGGGAGGCCGATATTTCGCATACACCAATGCCAATAACAAGGCAGCAGCGGGCGGTAATAAATGAAATATTGGCTTGTGTATATACAGGGCAGATGCGTAAATTGTATATCGAATCAAAGGTTACAGAGTTGTTTTTTCTTCAAGCACAACAGGCAGATGATTTGCCTGCTGGGGGATATCTACCTATAAAAGCCTGTGATGAGGAGCGTTTACATGCTGCGAGAAAATTTGTTCAGCAGCATATTTTTGAACCTTTAACGCTGAAACAAATATCAAGAGAAGTCGGACTAAATGATTTTAAACTGAAAAAGGGCTTTAAACAACTTTTCGGTAGCACCGTATTCGATTATTTTATACAATGTAGAATGGAGTATGCGCGTAAGATTTTATTGGATACGCAAATAACCATTGCTGAAGTCGCTTATTCATTGGGATACAACGATCCTTACAATTTTAGTAAAGCTTTCAGGAACCACTTTGGCTATTTGCCAAGCCAATTATAAATGATATCCTTGACTTCTCATCTCAGAAACTTTGAACAAAGTATACTGCTTGGTTTGCAAGGGATAATCCCAACACCCTAAACGGTGATACAGCTCACCACCAAAACCCGATTTGAACTTAAAAAGACCGTACATAGGATGTGAGGGGTCAGGACTTGGCGATACTCCGAAGAAATCATATTCAATACACCCTTTTTGTTTAGCTATTTGCATGGCTTTCCATTGTAGTGCATAAGTTGCCATGTAGTTTCTTTGGCTTGAAGAAGATGCGCCATATAAATAAGTCCCTCTTTTACCGGCAATTACTAAAAACATAGCTGCTAATGGGATCCCATCTACTTCGGCTATCAATAGATGTACATCAGCGGGCGATGTACTATCATTTGCCCTAGCACTTAAGACTGTTCTAAAATATTCGATACTGTTAAGATATATGTTATTTCGAAATGCAGTATCTTTATATAGGGCATACCATATTGGAAGACTATCCAAACCGGCATCTCTAACTTGAACACCTTTTCTAGCGGACAAGTTTATATTGTACCTAGTTTTAGGCTTCATTTGTTTGAGAAGGAGGGAAGTCTCTTTTTTTAGATTTAAGAAAATAGTATTAGAAGGTAAAATATCTGAATTTGCTTTTTGTAAGTTCCAATTTTGTGTATTGAAATTTAGGCGAAATTCTTGATATTTCTTTTCGGGAGGTCCGTTCCAATTACCTTGGCAATCAAAATGTTCAGGTTCTGTGGCCCAATGAGACTGCCATGCCAAATCATACCTTATCATCACGCACTTGGCTGGTAAATAAGGACGAAGTGCTTCCGATAATTCTTCTAAGAACTTACCTTGGTGTTCCTCCTCCGGCTCTATCTCTGGCCCATATGGTACATATGCAATTGTATGTTCATGATCAATTCTTTGCAACAATATCAAAATATCTCCATTTGTATAGGGATAGATCGAATTTATTGGCGAACTGTATAATGCGGTGTTATGAATTTTGAAATCAAAGGCAATTGTTTTAAACCCTTGCTGTTGTTTCACTTCCGACCAAAATGCTGTCTGCTGTACGATAGAGGTTTTAAAAACGTGTTTGGTTTCTTTTTTGTCTACTTCCAGTGTCATATTTTTGTGTTTGGCCGCAAAGGAAAGTATTATTGATCATTAAAAAAAATGCTAACGTGCCATATTATTGTCAATAAGCATGATCTCACCCAATGTACTAATGGATGCTGTCTTGCAAGGGTGCAGGTCTCTTGGTGCTTGTATGAAGCTTAATCTGCCGTCTGATCAACAATAAGTGTAATCTCGGTATCGGAAACACTGATAAGCCTTTCCTTATAGAGGGCGCCTATGGTCTTTTTAAAAGCCTTCTTGCTTATTTTAAAAGCTTGATAAATTTCTTCAGGCGTGCTTTTATCGCCGAGGGGGAGATGCCCCTTGTTTTTCTTCAAAATATTCAGAATAACATCTTTGGTACTTAGGATATGGCCATATCCTTGCTGATGCAGGCTCAGGTCTATTTTACCATCCGGATAAATCTTTTTTACCCAACCTTTTCGTTTATTACCGGCTCGTAAATCTTCAAAGATTTCATTAAAGTAAAGTAAACCTTTGTATTGATTGTTGATAATGGCATTATAACCTAGGTCTGTTTCTTCATATATTAATAGTTCAACTTCTTCACCCTCGTTCAAAAGAATTTCTTCCTTATCAGTGAATTTTTGAAGTTTCGCAGAACCAACCATGTGCTTATTAACTTCGTCTAAATAGATATAAACTACATAGCTTTTCCCCTTTACCATAGGCCATCTCTGTTCGCTTTTTGGTACGAAGAGGTCCTTCTCGATTCCTAAATCCATAAAAACCCCACTTGGGTTTTCTGCTACAACTTTTAAATACGCGAAATGGCCAACAGCAGCGTACGGCTTCTTCATAGTAGCGGTAGGCAGGCCTTCTTTATTGGTGTAAACAAATACCGACACTTCCTCCGAATCTTTAGGTAGAGGGGGGACGAGATGAGCTAGCGGCAGAGAAATTTCTTCTTGTCCATCCGAAAGTATATATTGGACATCATCAACTTGCATTACTTTCAGTGTATTGAGCTTCCCGATTTCTATCATGGTGGTAGTAAAGTGCTATGGTAATTTATAAGAAACAGCAAAGATACGAATCTTTAGCGGTCTGTCAGCTAAAAGAGTAGATTATATTAGAAGCAGGGGTGTCTTAAAATCACCTAAGAACTCACCGTTAATTATTCTACTTTAAAGGCAGCTACATAGTTTTTGAAAAACGTAGGAAGATAAAGCACCCCTTGTTCGCTATCAAATGCGAAATCAGCCGTATTTATCTGCTCACTTTCTGTATCAATTAATTTATCCACTTTACCATTCTTCTGCACATGATAAATGGCTCCAATCCAGCAGCTAACCAAGAAATCATTTCCGAATTGTTGCAATCCATCGGTAGATTTCTTCATACCCGAAGCTATTTTTGTGATGTGTTTTGCCCTATCTATACTGAAAAGGGAGCCGCTATCTAAGAAATACAAATGATCATCAACTGCCAACAATCCGTTTGGATTTACTAAACTATCCAGAAAAATGGAAGGTGTTTGATCCATTAGTGAATAGATTTTTCCACCTTTTGAGTCGGAGATATAAATAAGACCATTTTTATCAATGCTTATATCGTTCAGCATTCCGGCGGCTGGAAATTGAATTTTTTTCAATATGTTACCGGTTTTTAAATCTATGATGGCAACTTCTTTCAAATCGGCCACATATAGTAGACTACCGTGAATACCCATTCCTTTTGGCGAGTTTAAGCCTTTTGCCCATTCTGTTGTAATAATTTTGCCGTTTAAATCTAATATGCCTATACTGCCGTTCCCGTCTACTGCGGAAGGATTGCCAGTTCCAATTAGGCTAACATATAGTTGCTTGTGTTGTTGATCTAAAAGTATAGATTCAGGTACGGACAATATAGTATCCGTCTGCCATTTTTTTTTCAATACTGGTTGAGCGTAATTGGTTAAACAGCAACAGCTCAATAGAAGTACAGTTATAACGAATTTTACCATAATAAAAGTAGTGGTTTGTAAGTTAATAATTTATATTTAAATGTCTTATAAATATTATTTATCGGAATGGCCCAAGCTTTTATCCGGACTAACATGATCTCTTATCAGCTGTTTCAACTGTTTGATCTCGGGAAATCCACCCATTTGTTTTCTGTCGAAAACTTCCAAATCATTTACTGAAATTGTATATCGGCCACTTGTTTCGCTCGGTTTTAATAATACACCATTTATTTCATCGGTAAAGGTAGTGAGGATTTCTTGCGC